>NZ_JACAPM010000016.1:51345-60415 GCF_013385695.1 Pseudomonas sp. D8002 | reverse complement strand
ACCATAGGTGGCCGTTACCGAAGAAACGGATATGCACACCACACCACACCACCACTCAAATCCTGCGTCTACGCCCCAACTGCGGAATCCCCAAAGCAGGCACCACCTCCACCCGCTCCACCCGCCTCCCAACCACCCCCGCCAACCCCACCACCGTCGGCTGACTGAACAACGAGCGCGCATCCACCTCCAACCCCGCCTTACGCATCCGCGCCACCACCCCCACGGCCAACAACGAATGCCCTCCCAACTCAAAAAAGTGATCCTGACGCCCCACCCGGTCCAGCTTCAACACCTCAGCCCAAACCCCCGCAATCACCGCCTCCACCTCCCCCCGAGGCGGTTCATAGGCACGACTCAAAACCGCCTCCACCCCAGGCTCCGGCAACCCCTTGCGATCCAGCTTCCCCGCCGGATTAAGCGGCCACGCCTCCATGTGCACAAACGCCGAAGGCACCATGTACTCAGGCAACCCCTCCACCATGTAACTGCGCAACGCCTCAAGCCCCGGCACCGCATCACGAACAGTGAAATACGCCACCAACCGCTCATCCCGAATCAACGCCGCCACCTCGCGCAATGCAGGATGCGCCGCCAACCGCGCCTCAACCTCCCCCAGCTCCAGCCGCACCCCACGCAGCTTCACCTGAAAGTCATTGCGCCCCAGAAACTCCAGGTTCCCGTCCGGCAAATACCGCACCAGATCCCCCGTGCGATACAACCGATCCCCCGCCACAAACGGGCTATCGATAAACCGCTCCGCCGTCATCTGCTCCAACCCCAGATACCCGCGAGCCACGCCCACCCCGCCGATATGCAACTGCCCACTGCACCCCAGCGGCACCGGCCGATCATGCTCATCCAATACGTAAAGCCGGGTATTACTGATGGCCCGCCCAATCGGCAACTGCAACCCCGGCACCGGCGCACCCGGCTCCAGCGTCCAGGCACTGCTGTCCACCGTCGCCTCGGTCGGTCCGTAGACGTTATGCAAGCGCACCTTGGGCAATCGCGCCTGAACCCCACGGGCCAAGGCCTCTGTCAGCTCCCCACCACCGCATAAAACGTCGGTAAGGCTGGTACAAAGCGCAGACTCCTCCAGCTCCAGAAACTGCTGCAACATCGCCGGCACAAACTTGATCACGCTGACCTGTTGCTCACGAATCACCTGCGCCAGGTACGCCGGTTCACGGTGCCCATCGGGACGCGCCAGGACCAGGCGCATGCCATTGGTCAGCGGCCAGAACAGCTCCCACACCGAACCGTCAAAACTGAACGGCGCCCGCTGCAACAACGCGCCACCCTCGGCATTCGGGCACAGTTGCGAGCCCCAGTGCATCAGGTTGCCCAGGCCCCGATGCTCGATCATCACGCCCTTGGGCGTGCCGGTGGAGCCGGAGGTGTACATCACGTACGCCAGGTTGCGTACGCTCAGCCCCGGCACTCGCGGGTTGCCTTCAGGCGCCTGCTGCCAGGCGCCGTGGTCGAGGTCGATCACCGGTATCGACACCTCCCCCGGCAAATCCCGGGTCGCGCCGTGTACCAGCAAGGCGACCGGCGCGCTGTCTTGCAGCATGTAGGCGAGACGCTCGCGAGGGTAGCCCGGGTCCAACGGTACATAGGCGCCCCCCGCCTTGAGGATGGCCAGCAAGCCCACCACCAGGTCCAACCCGCGCTCGACACACAAGGCGACCCGCGAATCCGGCTGCACGCCGCGCTCGCGCAGGTGATAGGCCAGGCGGTTGGCGCGCTCGTTGAGCTGGCGGTAAGTCAGTTGCTGCTCACCGGCCTGCACCGCCACCGCGTGAGGTGTGTGCCGGGCATGGGCTTCGAACAGGGCGTGGACGGTCTGGTCCACGGGGTAGTCGGTTTCGCTGGCGTTGAAGTCCACCAGTTGCTGTTGCAGTTCGGTCGCGGGCAGCACCTGCACATCGAACAGCGGCGCCTCGGGCGTCTCCACCAATCCCGCCAGCACCGTGCCAAGGTAGTCCAGCAGGCGCTGGGCACCGACCTTGCGGGGCGCCTTGGCCTTGAGCCGGAAACCGCTGGCCAGGTCGTCCACCGTCAGCATCAGTGGGTAGCTGAGGATGTCTTCGCTGCTCAGCAATTCGATGCCGGGCTGCAGCACCTCGAGTGCCTCGACCGAGACATGCCGGTAATTCAGCAGGCTGTTGAACAGCGGTGTGACGCCGCTGCAACGCTGGGCCAACGCCAGGGACGCTTGCTCGTGGGCGAGCAAGGCGCTGAGTTGCTGCTGCGTCTGCCTGATCGCCTCGCGCACCGTCACCCCGGCCAGGCGTACCCGCAGCGGCAAGGTGTTGATGAACATGCCCAGGGCACGGTCGGCGCCCTCACCTGCTTGCAAACGCCCCAGCAGAACCGTACCAAACACCACATCGTCACGGCCCGAGACGCGACCCAATACCTGGGCCCACGCCAGATGAAACAGGCTCGCCGCGCTGACACCCAAGGTGCGGGCCTGCTCACGCAACAACTGGCCGAGTGCGTCGGGAAGCAGCACGTCGGCTTCCTCGGTGTCACGGCGATCCGCCTGGCGCTCCTGTAAACCGAAGGCCAGGGTCGGCTCGTCGACATCCGCCAGCCGCCCGCGAAAGAACGCTTCGTGCCCGGCCTGGCGTTCCGCTGACCGGGCCTGGGCGACCACGTTGCGATAGGGCACCGGCGCCGGCAATTGCTGTTGCTGGCCAAGCAGATGGGCCTGGATTTCCGCCATCAGTACTTGCGTCGATGTGGCGTCGTTCACCAGGTGATGGAAACGCAGCATGCCCACCCAACGGCGGTTCTGCCGGTCTTCGGCGTAATCCAGGGCCATCAGCGGCGCCTTGCGCAAGTCCAGTGGCCGCTGGCGTTCGCGCAGTTGTTCGAGAATTGAGTCCCCCTGGAGGGCCACCGATTGCACGTCCAGAATCGCCTTGCGCCACACCACTTGCATCGGTTGTTCGAGGGCATCCCACGCCAGGCTGGTGCGCAGGATGTCATGGCGGTCGATCACCTGTTGCAGCGCCTGGGCGAACGCTTCCAGCTGTTCACGGCGGGCAAAGCTGAACATCGCGTGTTGCTGGTACGGATCGCGCTCGTCAGTGATGTGGTGATACAGCAGGCCTTCCTGCAACGGCGCCAGCGGGTAGATCTCCTGCACATTGGCGGCGCCACCGGGGATCGCGGCGACGATGCGTTCTATCGTCGGCGGGTCCAGTTCGGCCAGCGCCAGCAGGTCCGGAGTAATCAATTGGCAACCTGCCGGAACACGGTTGGCCGGCACCTCAAGCTCGGTGCCCTGGCCGACCGCTGCCGCCAGTGCGGCCAGGGTCGGCTGGCCGAACAGCACCTGCACGTCGGCCTGCAACCCGACCTGGCGCATGTGCTGCACCAACTGGACCGCCAACAGCGAATGGCCGCCCAACTCGAAGAAATGGTCATGCCGCCCCACCCGCTCGACGTGCAGTACATCGGCCCAGATCTGCGCCAGGGCGATTTCCGTAGGCCCTTCGGGGGCTTCGTAAATTCGACTGATAAATGCATCGGCACCGGGTGCCGGCAAGGCCTTGCGGTCGAGTTTGCCGTTGGCCGTCAGGGGCAGCGCGTCCAGCTTTACGTAGGCCTGCGGCACCATGTAATCCGGCAAGCGTGATTTAAGATGGGCGCGAAGCGCTTCAATCGCAACCGGCGCGTGCTCGGTGAACCAGGCCAACAGTTGCCCCTCGCGTACCAGCACCACCGCTTCGGTGACCCCTTCATAAGCCGCCAGGGCGGACTCGATCTCCCCCGGCTCGATGCGCACGCCGCGAATCTTTACCTGGTCGTCGTTGCGGCCCAAATATTCAATATTCCCATCCGGCAGCCAACGCGCCAGGTCGCCGGTGCGGTACATGCGGCCTGGGTTGAATGGGTCATCAACGAAGCGCTCTGCGGTCATGTCCGGGCGGTTCAAATAGCCCCGCGCCACGCCTTTCCCGCCGACGTACAACTCGCCTGCAGTACCGATGGGCACCGGCCGCTGTTGCTCATCCAGCAGGTAGACCGCGGCATTCGCGATGGGTTTGCCGATGTGCAGCGCCTGCCCGGCCTCAACGAGGCCCGAGGTGGCAACCACGGTGGCTTCAGTGGGACCGTAGTTGTTGATCACCGCGAAACTGCGCGCCTGGTTGAACTGGCGCAGGCGGTCGCCACCAATCAGCAGCGTGCGCAAAGTCGGGTGTTCGATATTCTGGCTGAACGCATACTCGGCCACCGGCGTGGGCAGGAAGCATACGTCCAGTGGTTGCGCGCGCCACCAGGCCAGCAGCGCGTCGATGTCTTCGGCGCCGTCGTGGGCCGGCGGCAAGTGCAAGGTCGCGCCCACGCACAGCGCTGGCCAGACCTCCCAGGCCATGGCGTCAAACCCGAAACCGGCAACGCTGGCGGTATGGCTTCCCGCGTGCAAATCGAAGGCCTGGCAATGCCAGTCCACCAGGTTGGCCACGGTGTGGTGCTCCACCATCACGCCCTTGGGCAGGCCGGTGGAGCCTGAGGTGTAGATCACATACGCGAGGTTGGCGGGTGTCATCGCCACTTGCGGGTTGCGCGCCAACTGCGCCGTGGCGTGATCCAGATTGATGACCGGCACGCTCAATACCGGTAGACGCTCGAGCAAATCCGTCTGCGTCAGCACCGCCACCGGCGCGCTGTCATCGAGCAGGTAGTGCAGGCGCTCGGAAGGATGGGCCGGGTCCACCGGAACGTAACAGGCGCCGGACTTGAGAATCCCCAGCAAGCCCACCAGCGTCTCCAGGCCGCGCCGGGCGACGATCGCCACACGGTCGTCGGGCTTTACCCCGAGCACCAATAGCTGCCGCGCCAGGGCATTGGCCCGTTGATTCAATTGGTCATACGTCAATCGCTGCCCCTGATACACCGCCGCCACCGCATGCGGGGTCACCGCGGCCTGGGCCTCGACGCGCCCATGCAGGGTTTGCGCTGCGGGATAGGCCTGGGCGGTGGCGTTCCAGCGTTGCAACTGCGCGGTTTCCTCGGGCGTTATCAGCGAGAAGTCAGCCAGGGGCAACGCGGTGTTTTCCAGCCCCTGCTCCAGCACATACACCAGGCGATCGGCCAGGGCCTGCACCTCGTGTGCCTGGAAATACGCCTCGTTGTAGACGCAGTGCAGGCACGCCGTGTCGTGGTAGCGATTGCTGCGCAAGTGAATCGCCAGCGGCAACGGCTCATGGTGGTTGGACACCTTGACCGCCCGGGCCGATGCCTGGCCGTAGCGAAATTCATGGTCGTCCTGCTCATAGGACACCGACAGGTCGAACAGTTGGCCGCGGTCGGCGCGCAGCAAACCCAGCTCGCGATTCATCTCGCTCAGCGGGAAACGTTGATGTCGGAAATCCTGCTGGAGCTGGTCGCGCACGCCACGCACCAGGGCGCTGAAAGGCAGGTCGTCGCGGAACTGCAAGCGCACGGCACTGACCTGGGTGAACAGCCCCAGGGTCGAACGAAAGCGTGCATTGGAACGGTTGAGTATCGGCAGCCCCACCACCCACTCCTGGCGCTGGCCGGTGCGGCTGAAGTACAGGTACATCGCCGCCAATAACACATGGAACGCCGACGCCTGGTAATGGTTCGCCGCCCGCGCCATGCGATTGAGCAGCGCCGCCGGAAACGGTGCTACCAAGGTGTTGCTCGGCGCATCGCCCTTGGCCTGGTAACGGCGCGTCAGCAGCGGCTCTGGCAGCGCCTGGTATTTGTCCAGCCAGTAGCTGCGGTCCCGGGCGTAACGGGCCGACTCGCGATAGCGTTCATCGTTGTCGATGAACTCGATATAGGACGGCGCCGACAGGTCCGGTAGTCGGCCCTGCTCCAGGGCGCTGTAGATACCGGCGAGGGATTGCAGCATCTGGCCAAAGCCCCAGCCATCGAGAATCAGGTGGTGAGCCTGGGTGCCGAGGCGGTAATGCTGGTCATCGAGCTTGACCAGGAAGAAGCGGAACAACGGCTCGTCGACCAGCGCATAGGTTCGCGCCATCTGCGCCTGCAACAAGGCCTCGGCGGCCGCGCGGGGATCCGGCTGGCGCGAGACGTCATGCTGCGGCACCGATACCGCCATGGCCTCGGCAAACGCCTGCCGTGGCAAGCCATCGGCCGCCACTTGCAACACCGTACGCAATGCGTCGTGCTTGGCCACCAGGTGCTCGATGGCTCGCTGGATCAATGCGGGATTCACGGTGCCCGTGAGTTCGATATAACCCCCGATGTTGTACAGCGGCGAGTCACCGAGGCGCAGTTGGTCGAGCCAGATATCCCGCTGGGCGGCGGTCAGGGGGAAATACGTCATAAGATCCTTCTCATGTGAGGTGTCGATAAGGCGCACAACGCCCCATTGAGGCGAAATCAACGGGATTTAAGCATCGCCCCGGAGGGCCGTATGTCACCCGAAACCCGGACAGCCCGGGTACCGCGCCGGGGTTGGCTGATGGTTCAGTGCTGAAACGATTAAATGGATGTAGGAGATTGGCTACATCTGGCCGATGTCATATAGCCGGGCATTTCGAGAAAATTGAGTAAATATGTTTTATATCAACTAGTTAACAAACTCTAAAACCCTTTTACCCTGCAGCTTCAGCCTATATCCCTGTCGGAAATGACGAAATAATGGCGCGCTTTTTATGGCAGGTTGTGTCCCTCGTTTCCGCTACATACGTAGGACAAATCCACGTGGCTAAATGAAGCCTCGAGCACCGACCCAGGTTCAAGGAGAACGGGAGGCCTGCACACGTACGGGCAACCGTTGACGGTTTTCGACATCAAGGATGAGATGGCTATGAGTCTGACCAGCAGTATTCGGAATATGGAAAATCCGCATTTTTATTTCGAGTTGGGAGAGTTGATTTCAAGCACCGGCACTGAACACTTCGCAGCGAACATGCTGCAACTGGTCAACAAGCTGGTACCGGTTCACTTGGTGGACCTCAGTGAATGGACCCTCGACGAGCACCAGGCCTGCGTGCTCGATATCAAGTTACTTGGCAGCGACGGGTTGAAGCAGGACCTGCCGCCACCGCGCACCCTGCATCACCGCGACGATCATCCGCTGCTGAAAAAAATGCTCGGCATGAACGACCCGCTGTTGATCCAGATGAATGCCAAGGCCGACAGCACCCACACCCGCGGCACCTCCCATCAGTGCAACCTGGTATCGCGCCAGGCCAATCGGCGCTGCGTGATTTCGTTCTACCGGCCCCACACCCAACGCGCCTTTTCCCTGGCGCAGCTGTCGTTTCTCAAGAGCCTTTCGGAAACCTTGCTGCCGTTGATCGAGCGCCACGCGCAGATCAATCGACAGGCCCCGCCGGTAGCGCCCGAGCCCTCTAAAACTCCGTTGGAGCAGTCGCAATTGCAGCGCGAATTCTATAAACGCCTGTCACTCAGTGACATCACCTTATCGGCGCGGGAACAGGAGGTTTGCCTGGGGTTGTTGACCGGCGGAACCGTACCGCAGATGGCCGAGAAACTCAGCGTGAAAAACAGCTCCATCGAAACCTACCTCAAGCGCGCGGCGGCCAAACTGGGCGTGAGTGGCCGGCATGGCCTGGCCAAATGGATGGTTGGCGCGTGATGAAAAAACTGATGCTCGGCGTGGCGTGTGTGCTTGGCGGGTGTTCGTTGATCCCGGACTATCAGCGGCCCGAGGCACCGACCCCGGCGCACTTCCCGGTGTATAACGCGGACCGGGTGGGGCCATCGGCCGCCGGGCCTGACTGGCAACAGTTGTTCCGTGACCCGGTGATGCGGCAGTTGATTGGCCAGGCCCTGGTGAATAACCGTGACCTGCGGGTGGCGGCGCTGAATGTCGAAGCGTTCCAGGCGCAGTACCGCATCCAGCGTGCCGACCTGTTCCCGGCGGTGTCTGCCACGGGTGCCGAAAACCGCCAGAAAGTCCCGCGGCGCGCCACTACCACCGGCAAGTCTGCGATCACCTCTACCTATTCGGCGACATTGGGCGTCAGCGCCTACGAGCTGGATTTTTTCGGCCGTGTACGCAGCCTCAGTGAGCAGGCGATGCTGCAATACCTGGCCACTGAAGAAGCCCGGCGCAGCGCGCAACTGAGCCTGGTGGCCAACGTCGCCAACGCTTACCTGACCTGGCGCGCCGACCAGGAACTGCTGGCCCTGGCCCGGCAGACGCTGGCCTCGGACGAGCACAGCCTGCGTCTGACGTCGCGCAGTAAAACGGCGGGCAAGGCGACGTCGATCGATGTGATCCAGGCCCGGACCAGCGTCGAAAGTACCCGGGCAAGCATTGCGCGCTACCAGCGGCAGGTGGCCCAGGACCTCAACAGCCTGGCGTTGCTGGTGGGTGGGCCGGTGCCGGATTCTTTGCCGGCACAGCCGCTGTCCGACGACCTGGTAGCCCGGGTGCCGGCCGGGTTGCCGTCGGACCTGCTGCAACGGCGGCCGGATATTGTGCAGGCCGAGTATCAGCTTCAGGCGGCCAACGCGAATATTGGCGCGGCGCGGGCGGCGTTTTTTCCTTCGGTTACGCTGACGGCCAACGCGGGCACCTCGAGTAAGGATCTGTCGGGATTGTTTCAGGGGGGCTCGGGGAGTTGGGGGTTCCAGCCGCAGATCAATCTGCCGATCTTCAATGCGGGCAGCCTGCGGGCCAGCCTGGATTACGCGAAGATTCAGAAGAACATTTATGTCGCGCAGTATGAGAAGTCGATTCAGACCGCGTTCCAGGAAGTCTCGGACGGGCTGGCGGCGCGGCAAACGTATAACGAGCAACTGGCGGCGCAGCGGGATTTTGTTCGGGCCAACCAGACGTATTACGACCTGGCTCAGCACCGGTATCGCAGTGGGGTGGACAGTAATCTGGTGTTTCTGGATGCGCAGCGGTCGTTGTTCAGTTCGCAGCAGGCGTTGATTGTTGATCGGTTGGCGCAGTTGGTGGCGGAGGTGAATTTGTATACGGCGTTGGGTGGGGGGTGGGAGGGTGATTCTGCTGGGGGTGGGGGTGGGGGCATATCCGCTTCTTCGGTCACGGCGGCTTATGGTTCCGCTCTTACAG
>NZ_JACAPM010000016.1:10268-51276 GCF_013385695.1 Pseudomonas sp. D8002 | reverse complement strand
AGCCAGCTCCTACAGTGGACCGTGAGCCGCTGTAAGAGCAAAACCCTAAGGCCTTACCCGTGCCACCCGCCACACCTTGTTCCCCACATCATCCGCCACCAGCAACGCGCCCTGCCCGTCCAACGCTACACCCACCGGACGCCCCTGAGCCTCTCCATCACCATTTAAAAACCCAGTCAGGAAATCAACAGGCACACCCGACGGCTTTCCGTCCCGGAACGGAATAAACACCACCTTGTACCCCGCCTGCGGATTACGGTTCCAGGATCCATGCTCCCCCACAAACACCCCATCGGCAAACACCGCTGGCATCCCCCGCGCATCGGAAAAAGTCAGGCCCAACGGCGCAACGTGAGTCCCCAGCGCGTAGTCCGGTGCAATCGCCTGGGCGACCTTGTCCGGACGCGGCGGCTGCACCCGGCTGTCAACGTGAGCCCCGTAATAACTCCACGGCCAACCGTAGAACGCGCCGTCCCGCACCGACGTCAGGTAATCCGGCACCAGATCGCTGCCGATCTCGTCGCGCTCGTTGACCACCGTCCACAACTGCGTAGAGCCGGGTTTCCACGCCAGCCCATTGGGATTGCGCAACCCACTGGCGAACAGACGCTTCTGCCCACTGGCAAGATCCAACTCCCAGATCGCAGCACGCCCTTCCTCGGCGTCAAGCCCATTCTCACCCACATTGCTGTTGGACCCGACGGTCACATAAAGCTTGGTACCCTCAGGATTGGCCAGGACGTTTTTGGTCCAGTGATGATTGATCCCGGCCGGCAGATCAGTGACCTTCACCGGCACGGCATCGATGTGAGTCTGGCCCCGAACATAAGGCACCTTGACCACCGCATCGGCATTGCCGATATACAACTCATCCCCCACCAACGCAATGCCAAACGGCGACGCCAGCCCACCGAGAAACACACTCTTCACCTCGGCACGCCCATCACCGTCGGCGTCCCGCAGCAGCGTGATCCGGTCGGCGCTCGGCGTATCGGCACCGACCCGCCCCATCACAAACCCCATCGCGGTACGACGCGCCCAGGCGAGCAAACCCGTGCCGCCGTCCGTGGCACCTTCAGGCATGGGCGGATGGTTACTCTCGGCTACCAGCACGTCGCCATTGGGCAAGGTGTACACCCAGCGCGGATGGTCAAGGTCCGCGGCCAACGCCGTTACCGTGAACCCATCGGGCGCCGTTGGCTGGGCATTACCGGGCCAGCCGACAGCCTTGGAAACCTTGAGTGTCGGGATCAGTGATGCAGTGGGTTCGGGCAGTTGCGGGCTTGGCCCCACACCGGCCTGAAACGGCAGTTTGGAGGAATCACCACAGGCGCTGAGGGCAGCCGTGGCGGTGATCAGCAGCGCAAGGCGGCTTGGTGCATTCATTGGGAAACCTCGGGACAGCCCTTTATCGGGCAGGCAAAAACCCGACGGAGTATCGCGTCATTCCCCGACACCAAACACCGCCTACCGCGCAATTGAGTTTTAACTCAGTCGCACGAGTGGCTCGGCAGCACTCTCAGGCTTTCCACGGCCCCAACGCCAGGCTGTAGGGAGAAAACCCCTCGAACTGCCAACGCAGCGCCAGCGCCGCATCCCGTCGGACCACGTGTTCCACTGTCACCTTCCACAACCGCTCAGCCCCCTCGAACGTGGCCAGTTCATCTCCTTCAAGAATCACCTCGGCCCGCCCGACCACCTGCAACAGATCACCCGTAGCAAAATCCACAAACAGCAAGCCCGCAACCGGGTTGACCTGCACATTGCCCAAGGTGTTGAAAAACGAGTTGCCGGTAAAATCGGGAATCGTCAGCACCTCTCCCTCCACGCGCACAAACCCACTGTTGCCGCCTCGGTGTGAAACGTCCACCGAACGCTTGGCCGCATCTCCTTCCAGGTCCACATAGCTGGCGACGAAAAACGTATCAGCGCTGCGAATCAGCGCCCGGTCAGCGTCATCGAGCGAGTTCGCGCGCCGCACAATACCTCCCGCAGCGCGCTGCCCCCGGGCACCCGGATCCACCGCACGCAACTGGATGTACTTCGGGCAATTTCCAAACGTGTGCACCACCGCCACGGTAAATCCGTCGACGCCGGCAGCCCCGATAACCCCGTTCATGCGATTACGCCGCCGCGTATTCAGGTCAATGCCCAACAGCCCGACCGACGCGCCTTGTTTCAGCCCGCTCCCGGCGGGGTCACTCTCCGCAGGCAGGCTGTCGATACGCAAGCTGTAGGGGTCCGGCGAATACGCAAACCCCGGCGTGCCCTCCAGCAGCGTGGCCCAGGGCAGCCCCTGCTCATCCACGGCCCCCACGACCAGATAGGGCAACAACTCATAAAACGCTCGATGCTGCTCCGGCAAGTGATCCCGTATCACCTTTGCGCCGATCACCTCCATGCGCTCGGCCACGCCGGCACTTTGCTGCAACTGCCGCTCGCCGGCATGCCATGGCGAAACGGGGGACGCGTCCTGGTGATTCATGATCAAGCCCTCGGTGAATGAAACGCCGGATGTTCACGCAATGCCGCCACGCTGAAATCGACAAAACTGCGCACCCGCATCGAAGCGTTGCGCCCTTCGCGGTAGACCACATGCACCGGCAGCGGCGGCGGTTCATGGGCCTGCAATACTCGACACAGTTGCCCGCTCGCCAGGTGCTCGTGCACCGGGTAGCTCAAGCACCGGATCAACCCTGCGCCCTGCACCGCCGCATTGATCGCGCCCTGCACCGTGGAGCAACCGAGACGCGCCCGGGCCTTGATGCTGGCGCCCTGGAAATCCCACTGCACCCAATTCGAATACGCCTGGCTGGCGACCAGCCGATGCTCCTTGAGCACCTCCGGTTGCATCGGTTCGCCATGGCTTTGCAGATAGCCGGGGCTGGCGCAGACGATGTTGCGCACATGGCCCACGGGCCGGGCAATCAGGGATGAACCGGGCAGTTCCCCCACCAGGACTGCCACGTCCAGGCCGTCTTCATTCAGGTTCGGATAATGATCGTGGTAATGGGCAAACAGGCGGACTCCGGGATAGCGCTCCAGGTAGCCGGCCAACAGCGGCGCCATCACATAACGGCTGAACAGCAACGGAAAAAACACCCGCAGGTTTCCCTCGGCCTGCGCGTGCGCACCCTGGGCAGATGCTTCGGCGGCGCTCACGCCGTCAAGGATCCGCGAACAGTCGGCCATGAACGTCGCCCCGGCTTCGGTGAGGCGAATGCCCCGGGTGCTGCGCTGTACCAATGGCACGCGCAAGCGCACCTCCAGCCGGTCAATCGCGCGGATCACAGTGGGTCCCGAGATGCCCAGGCAGCGGGCTGCCGCGGCCAGGCTCGGCTGCCGGGACAGCGCCTGGAAGATCTGCATGTCGCGATAGCGGTCCATCAGGCCGGCCGCTGCATCGATGGGTTGAGCGCAGCATCCTGCCCCAGCCGGCTGACCAGAAAATCCACGAACGTGTTGACCTTCGCCGGTACCCGGGCGTTGTTCTGGAATACCACATGGATCGGCAAGGCCGGCGGTTCGAAGTCTTGCAGGATGATCTCCAGTGCGCCTGCACGCACATCGCTGGCCACCTGATAAGACAACACCCGTGTGACGCCCCAGCCCAGGCGCGCGAGGTTGATCGCCGCGTTGTTGGCGGTGACTACCAGGCGCGGCTCAACGGCCACGCTCAACGGCTGGCCGCCTTCCCTGAACTGCCATTCGCTGACCAACTGGCTGGAAGACGACGTGACAATCTTCGCCTCACGCAGTTGCCCGGGGTGCAGTGGCCGGTGCCGCTCAAGGTAAGCCGGCGCCGCGCACACTACGCGACGCACTCCGCGAGGATACGCCGGCAATCGTCGAGGTAACGCTGGCCGGCCTCGCTCAGGTGCAGGCTGCGGGTGGTGCGCGAAAGCAACTGGGTGCCAATACGCGCCTCCATCGCGGCAATCGCGCGGGTCACGCTGGGGGGCGAGATGTTCAGGCGCCGGGCCGCCGCGGCAAAGCCCTGTTCTTCGGCGACGGCGAGGAAAATCTGCATTTCCTGGAAACGGTCCATGGGTCCCCTTAATCGAATGTGGTCCACCAAACCAGTGGCTTGGGAGCGGTTGTGGCGAGGGAGCTTGCTCCCGCTGGGCAGCGTAGCGGCCCCAAAATCCTGGGAGCGCTGCGCACTGGCGCGCCAACCCGGTCCAGCGGGAGCAAGCTCCCTCGCCACAAAAATCTTCAAGCCTTGGCCAAGCCCACAGCCGTGCGTTGCATACCGATAAAACCCGGCAGCGCTTCGATACTGCCCAGCCAGGCGCGAACCTGCGGATAGTCGTCCAGCGCGACATTCCCCTCCGGCGCATGGGCGATGTAGGTGTAGTGCGCGATATCGGCAATCGTCGGCAGGTCACCGGTGAGAAAACGGCTCTGCTCCAACTGGTGCTCTACCACTTTGAGGAATGCGTGGGAGCGGCTGATGGTCGCCTCGGCATCCAGCGCGGCACCGAACACAGTGATCAATCGCGCCGCAGCCGGCCCGGTGTGCAGCGGCCCTGCCGCAGCCGAGAGCCAACGCTGCACACGGGCCTGGGCCAAAGGCTCGGTCGGCAGCCACTGGGCGGTGCCATATTGGCCGGCGAGGTACACCAGGATCGCGTTGGAGTCTGCCAGCACCACGCCGTTATCATCGATCACCGGCACCTGGCCGAAGCTGTTGAGGGTGGCCAGGAACTCAGGGGTTTTGTGCGCGCCTTGCTTCAGATCGACGTGCACCCGCTCAGCGGGCACGCCCAGCAGCGACAGCATCAACTCAACCCGGTGGGAATGGCCAGACAAGGGGTAACGGTACAGTTTGATCATGACGGGCTCCGCGATGTGCCAGGGACTCGACCCGGTGATCGGGTCGATAACGCTTATGTTCCACCGCTACGGCACGCAGCAGAATAGCCAGTTTTTACAATCCAGCATTTCACCGGATGAAACAATCAATCGCCAAACAACCCGTCGATCAGGTTGAACAGGGTGGTTTTCACCGGGCTGTCGAGCTCGGTCCACGCCAGGCCGGTCCTGGCCCGGAACGCCCCCAACGCCAGGTGCCTGGACACGCAATTGGCCGGCAGCGCCCGGGCCGCCTGCAGCGGCAACACACCCACACCCAGCCCGGCCGAGACCAGCGCCAGCATGGTGGTGAACTCGCCGAGTTCGGAGGCGATCTCCAGCGGCACGCCCATCGCCTGCACGAATTCATCGTAGAAACCCGGTGCATAACGCCGGGCCAGGATGAACACCGGCACCTTGAGCAAGTCCGTCGGCTGAATGGTTTCCTGGGTTGCCAACGGATGCTCGCCGGGCAAGGCGACCACGAAGCTTTCCTGCAGCACCTCAAGGGTCTGCACGCCGGGATAGGCCGCCGGCAAACGCATCAGGCCGAAATCCAGCTGGCCGTTTTTCAACGCAGCCGCCTGATCCGGGCCGGGCATGTCCTTGAGCTCCAGTTCAATTCGCGGGTAGCGCTGGTGCACCGCACGAATCAACCCCGGCAGCAATTGCGGCAATACCGACGAGACAAATCCCAGGCGCACCCGGCCGATCTCCCCGCGGTTCGAAGCCCGGGCGGCATCGGCGGCGCGGGCAGCCTGGTGCAGGGTGGCGAGGGCTTCCGGCAGAAACACCCGCCCGGCTTCCGTCAGTGTGACCGAGTGCCGGTTGCGGTCGAGCAGGCGCACGCCCAGGCCGCTTTCGAGCAGTTTGATCTGCATGCTCAGCGCCGGTTGCACGATCGACAACTGCGCGGCCGCCCGGTCGAAATGCAGTTCCTGGGCGAGCACGACAAAGGCGCGCAGGTGCTTGAGTTCCATCAGGTTGGCTCCGGTTATCACGATTATTGATCACCCCATCACAAATGAAAATTGGACGCCGGGCCCGGGCTGCGCTGAAGTAAGGCCCGTGATGCACGATATGACAGTGTTTGACGTATAACAATGAGAGCGGCGCCCCGCACTCGGATTGATAGTGTTGATCACCTGTCTCAGTCTTCGGAGATCGCCCCATGCAGCGTGTTTTAGACAGTTTCCGCCTCGACGGCCGCCTGGCCTTGATCACCGGCTCCAGCGCCGGCATCGGCCTGGCCATCGCCCGTGGCCTGGCCCAGGCTGGCGCACGGGTAGTGCTCAACGGGCGCAACCGCAGCACCTTGCGTGACAGTGCCGCGTTGCTGGCGGCGGAAGGCCTGGAGGTGCACACCCAGGCGTTCGATGTCACCGACGGCGCGGCGGTGTTGGCCGCCGTGGCGGAGATCGAAGAGCGCCTGGGCCCGCTGGACATCCTCGTCAACAACGCGGGCATGCAACGTCGTGGGCCGCTGGAGGACTACAGCGAAACCCACTGGCGCGAGTTGATGAGCACCAACCTGGACAGCGCCTTCCTGGTCGGCCAGGCCGTGGCCCGGGCGATGATCCCGCGCAAGCGGGGGCGCATCATCAATATCTGCTCGGTGCAAAGCGAACTGGGGCGCCCGGGCATCGCCCCGTATGCCGCCAGCAAAGGCGCGCTGAAAATGCTCACAAAAGGCATGGCCATCGACTGGGGCCCCCACGGGCTGACGGTGAATGGCATCGGCCCCGGCTATTTCAAGACCGAACTGAACGCCAATCTGGTGGCCAACCCCGAATTCAGCGACTGGCTGGTGCAGCGCACACCGAGCCGGCGCTGGGGTGACGTCGCCGAACTGGCGGGCGCTGCGGTATTCCTTGCCAGCGCCGCGGCAAGTTTCGTCAACGGTCATATCCTGTACGTGGACGGTGGCATCACCGCCTCGCTGTAACCTGGAGAATTTCATGCACGCGATTGTCTGCCATGCCTCGAAAGACCTGCGGGTAGAACCGCAAACCGAACCCCAGGCACTGACGCCCGACCAACTGCGGGTGCGCATTGCCCGGGGCGGAATTTGCGGCTCGGACCTGCATTACTACCAGCACGGCGGCTTCGGCACCGTGCGGTTGCGCGAGCCGATGGTGCTGGGCCACGAAGTGTCGGCGGTGATCGAGGCGGTGGGCCGTGAAGACGGGCCGTTCAAGATTGGCCAACGCTTGTCGGTCTCGCCGTCGCGGCCTTGCGGGGGTTGCCATTATTGCCATCAAGGGCTGCCGAACCATTGCCTGAACATGCGTTTCTACGGCAGCGCGATGCCCTTCCCTCACGTGCAGGGTGCGTTTCAACAAAGCCTGGTGATCGAAACGCACCAGGCGCATCTGCTGGCCGATCATGTGAGCCTTGCCGAGGGTGCAATGGCTGAACCGTTGTCTGTGGGTTTGCATGCCATCCAGCGTGCCGGGGTGGTGTTCGGCAAACGGGTATTGGTCACCGGGTGCGGGCCCATCGGCAACCTGTTGATCGGCAGCCTGCGGGCAGCGGGCGCGGGGGTAATTGTTGCGGTGGACCTGTCCGCCGGGCCCTTGGCCTGCGCCGAAAAAATGGGCGCCAGCCGTACTCATAACCTGGCGGAAGACACCGACGCGTTGAAGCGGTATACCGCCGAAAAAGGCTACTTCGACGTGATGTTCGAAGTCTCCGGCAGCGCCCAGGCCCTGCGCAACGGCCTGGAGTGCATGGCCCCGCGCAGCGTGCTGGTGACGGTCGGTCTGGGTGGCGAGGTCTCGCTGCCGTTGAATATGCTGGTGAGCAGGGAGATCGACTTGCGGGGCACCTTCCGCTTCCATTCGGAGTTTGCCCAGGCGGTGGATTTGCTCAATCGCCAGGTGATTGATGTGCGTCCGGTGATCTCCCACACCGTGCCGTTCAGCGAGGCGGTGCAGGCGTTTGAACTGGCGGCGGACAAGAGCCAGGCGATGAAGGTGTTGCTGGATTTTGGTGTGGGTGATTGAACCGGATCTCGACAGCTCCCACAGGGTTGCGGTGCATTTTGGGGATCCGATAGCGCCTGCGCTACACCCGCTCTTCGAGCCTGAACCGCAGGAAACGATGGCTGGCTGAAAACAGTCGACGGTAGGTCAGCAACACCGCACCTACCGTGCCCAACGCCGACGACGCAGCGATCAAAAACATAATCACAATCTGATAACGCACCGCGTCCACCGGACTTTCCCCGGCCAGCACCTGGCCAGTCATCATCCCCGGCAAGCTCACAATCCCCACCACCGTCATCTGGTTCAGCGTCGGAATCATCCCGGCCCGCACAGCCTGGCGAATCGCATCCTGCGCCGCCTCCCAGCGTGAACCACCGAGGGCCAGAATCATCTCGATAGTATTGCGGCCGGAGGTCAGCTCCTGAGTCATACGCTCAATCCCCAGGGACACCCCGGTAAGCGTATTACCCAGAATCATCCCAAGGATCGGAATCGCATACTGCGGCTCGTACCACGGGTGAATCCGGATAATCGCGAACAGGCCAACAGCCGTCACCAACCAGGAACTGCCCCACACCGACACAATACTGTCGGCCCGCTGCCCCGCATAGGTCCGCTTCCCACGCCCGGCAGCCGAGAGCCCGGCGATCAGAGTCATCAGGCACATCAGCGGCAGCACCACATACCAGTAGGCAAATTCAAAGACCCAGCCCAGCAGGTAACCGATCGCCAACAACTGCACCACCGTGCGCACAGCCGCCCAGAACAGCTGACGCTCCAGCCCCAGCCGCAACAACAGCGACAGCGCACCGTTGATCAGGATCAGCGAGGCGGCGATGGCCATGTCCATTGCCGTGAGGTCGTGATAATTCATGGCTGCACGGCCCCCGTCAGCACGCCGGCGTCCATATGCAAATGGGTGGTGCTCATGCGTTGCGCCTGCTCAAGGTCGTGGGACACCCAGATATAGGCGTGAGCGCTATCCGCTTCGGCCCAGGCACTGATCAACGCCTCGACCTCCCCGGACGATGCCGGGTCGAGAGCGGCGGTAGGTTCGTCCAGCAACAGCACATCGGGATTGAGTTGCAGGGTACGGATCAGTGACACCACCTGGGACTCACCACCGGATAAATCCCCGGCATTTTTTGCCAGAAAGCCCGACTCCTTGCCCGCGTGGGCCAGCAGCGCCTTGACCGCCTGCGGGTCGAAACTCAGGTGATGCAAGGCCTTGAGGCTGTAGGGGAAACGCAAGTTGTCTTCCACCGTGCCTTCGATCAGCGCCGGGCGTTGGGAGAGGTAGCTGATGCGACTGCGATACTGCGGGACTTGCGCGTTGGCGATGGGCTGCCCGTTCCAGAGGATATCCCCTGAGGTCGGCGCGTCGAGCAAGGCGAGTGCCCGAAGGAATACACTTTTGCCGGAGCCGGATGAACCGGTGATGGATAGGCGGTCGGCGCGGTGCAGCTGGAAGTTCGTGGGCTGCAGCAGTTGCAGCTGGCGGCGCTCGTCCATCCGCGTGAGCGCCCGGGTTTCGACTAATACGCTCATGGCGTTGATGATCCTTGTTCCTGATTCAGACGCAATGGTAAGACAGGGCACGTCCCCCGTGGCGAGGGAGCTTGCTCCCGCTGGGCTGCGAAGCGGCCCCAATAAAGCCACTGCGATACACCTGAAAAAACACCGTTAATTTCTTGGGGCTGCTGCGCAGCCCAGCGGGAGCAAGCTCCCTCGCCACAGCAAGCTCCCTCACCACAGCAGCTCCCTCACCACAACAAGCCCCCTCGCCTCAGCGTTCTTCAGCGCTTGGGCTCCAGCGACACCAGGCGCGGCTTGATGGATTTCTCGCGCACCTCAAGCAACGCCAGGGTCACCGGCAACTTGAAACGTCGCCGCCCTGCACTGCCAGGGTTGAGAAACAGCCGCTCGCCGTGCCACTCGATCAATGGTTTGTGAGAGTGGCCAGTGATCACCAGCCGGATGCCTGGATCAAGCTCCTTCGGCACATCGGCAATGTCATGCACCAGCAACGCCCGCCAGCCGTTCAAGTCAAAATCCAGCCGGTCAGCCAAATGCTCTGCCCACGCGGCGTCGAGGTCGTTATTGCCGCGCACCACATGCAATGGCGCAATCGAGGCCAGCAACTCAAGGATCTCCGGGCTACCGATGTCCCCGGCGTGAACAATCTGCTCGCACCCTTCCAGGGCCGCCAGGGCCTCGGCACGGAGCAAGCCGTGGGTATCGGAAATCACACCAACTTTCATGAACGTCTCCTGTGCAAAACCCCGGCGCGATCCACCGGGCGGCTTGCAATCAATCATTGCACTGCCTATATTTCCCGCCTGGCGCCATCTACGCCACCATCCGCGGAAAGGGCTGCGCCCAAGACCTTGACTGAATATCACATTTCTACGACTCCCAACCTTAAAGCGGACAAGGTTTGTACAAGGAGATCGTATGTCGCAATCATTCTCGTCCACTAACGGCCGTATCAACCTTGAGCAGCAACGCAAGCGCGCCAAGGAACTTTTGCAGCGCCTGAAAAGCGCCGATGCCGCCGCAACCCCGACCTTATCCGATGCCCAATGGTCGATCGCCAAGGAACTCGGTTTTCCCAGCTGGCCCAAGCTCAAGGCCCACGTCGATGCGGTGGATTTTGCCGCCCGCCATCCAGGTTTCGACGCCAGCGATGAAGCCCGCACCACTCACTGGCGCTGCGGCAACGATATCGCCCACAGCCTGGGCGTGGCGGGGTTCAAGGGCCGCTTCCGGATGCTGATTGACCCATTGTGCATGGGCCCGGTGCAGGACCTGCCTGCCGAGCAATACCAGGCCGTTCGCAGCCGCTATATCAGCCAGGTGTTTGCCATGGATGAGGCCGAAGTGGCGCGCCGGCATGCGGACGAATATCACCATCTTGAACAACTGGGCAGCGCCGGCCACAGCGTGTTGTGGTGTGAGGCGGATGCGTACGATCAGTTGTTCCTGATTCGCGCGCTGGCTGGGCTTGAGCATCTGCCTGAAAAACTGGAGTTGATCGAAGTCGATCGTATTCCCGGCGTGCAGCGTTTTATCGGCATCGGCCAACTGGCGCCTGAAGTATTGCCGTGGTTGTGGCCGCAGCGTCGGCGGGTCGATGAGGACATGCTGAAGCTGGCGCGGCAGGCCTGGCTGGCGTACTGCGACAGTTCGCCGGTCAAGCTGGCGGAACTGGCCCAGAGCAACCATACAGCCCTGCCCTTGCTGGCCCCGGCGTTGCGTCGGCAGTTGCAGGAGTTACCGGGTGTGCGGGACGGTTTGTCACTGACCGAGCGCCTGTCCCTGCACTACGTGGATGAGGCCGGGCCTGTGCCGTTTGGCCGGGTGTTTGCCGAGTTGATGGGCAAGCGCGAACCGCTGCCGTACCTGGGGGACATGATGTTCCATGCGCTGATGCGGCCGTTGATCGATGGCGAGAATCCGCTGTTGATCGAGTCCGGGGCTCAGTTGCCATGGCCACAGCGGGTGTTGGCGCTGACTGCGCTGGGTCGCCAGGTTCTGAACGGCGCAGCCTACTGGCCGGATCATGCAACGGAAGAACGCTGGGTAGGTGGCGTCTGCCTGCGACCGCGCCACCCGCACTGGACAATTGACGAACATGGCATGCCCGTGTGGCGTGATTGATTCTTCGCGACAGCTTTGATCTGTGTCATGTTGAGCCAAACAGGTAACGGTTCAGCGCGATGACCTTACAACAGCTCAACTACTTTCTCGCCGCCATCGAGCACGGTACGTTCTCCAAGGCGGCGGAAAGCCTGCATATTTCCCAACCCTCATTGTCCGAGCAGATCCTGCGGCTGGAGGAGCACCTGGGTACCCACGTGTTCATCCGCACCAATCGCCGACTGATGCTCACCGAAGCCGGACGCCGCCTGCAGCCGTTTGCACAAGGCATGGTGACGTCAGCACGCCAGGGCTATGAAGCGGTGCAGGCTGTGCGTGAACTGTCCGGTGGCGTGGCCAGTTTTGGCACCTTCGGCACCGCCCATCACTATTTCCTCACGGACCTGATCGAGCAGTTCCGCACCCAGCACCCGGATATGCGGATCAAGATCGTCGGCTACAACTCCTCGGAAATCGCCGAGCTGGTGAGCCAGGGCGAAATTGAAGCGGGGCTGGTGATGCTGCCGATCAAGCAGCAGAACCTGACCGTCAGCGAGCCGGTCTGGTCGGCCCAGGTCGGCTATATCAGTGCCGACCCGGAGCGACTCAAGGGCCCGAAAACCATCAGCGACCTGGCGGTGGCACCGTTGATTCTCACCGAGGCGCGCTGGCGCACCGCCGACCCGATTCGCCGGTTGTTGGGGCAATTGGCGTCCAAGGGCGGCGAGGTGCTGGACCCGATCATCGAAGTGGAGCACCAGATCACCGGCTTCGAGCTGGCTGCGCGCGGGCTCGGCGATGTGATTGCCACGCGCCCGATCCTGCATCAGCTGGGCTTCAATGATCGCTTGGGCTGGGTGCCGATCAGCCCGGCGATCTTCGAGGTATTCGGCTTTATCCATCGCCACGACACGCCTATTTCGCCGCCCACCCGGGTGCTGATCAACCTGATGCGCAGCCACTTGAGCCGCATCCAGAACCTGTATGCGCACCTGGAGACGCTCTAGCCATAGGGATCACCTATAGGAAACACATGACTTAGCCCATTCATCCACCTCTTGCCGAGCGGGATACTCCAGCCAGCGACGCCACAACAGGCGCTTGAATGGGGAGCCAGCATGTCCAATCACTACTGCATCATTGGTGCCGGGGCCGCAGGGCTGGCGGCGCTGAAGACCATGACCGACGCCGGTTTCGAGGTGGACTGCTTCGAAAAGTCCGCGAACATCGGCGGTCACTGGAACAGCGACTACGATGCCTTGCACCTGATCACCCCCAAGAGCAGTTCCTTCTTTGACGGGTTCCCGATGCCCGCTGACTATCCGGTGTACCCGAGCCGCGATCAGGTCAAGGCGTACATGAACGCCTACACCGACACCTTCGGCCTGCGCGAAAAGATCACCTTCAACACCGAAGTGCGCAGCCTGAAGCCCCTGGACGAGAACGGCGAAGCGGGCTGGCAGGTGACCCTGGCAGACGGCACCCACAAACACTACAGCGGCGTGCTGGTGGCCAACGGTCACCTGTGGGATTGCAAGATCCCGCAAGTAAGCAAGGGGTTCACCGGCGTGTCGATTCACTCCGGCGAATACCGCAACGTGCAGCAGGTGCAAGGCAAGGTGCTGGTGGTGGGGTTTGGCAACTCCGGATGCGACCTCGCAGTGGATGCCGCCCAGGCTCGCCTGGACACCACCATTGCGATCCGACGCGGCCAGCTGTTCCAGCCCAAGACCCTGTTCGGCCTGCCCCGGGGCGAGCTGCCGCTGCTGGGGCAATTGCCGCCAGAACAGCAGAACATGCTCATGAACATGCTGATCATGGCCAGCGTCGGCACCCACAAGAATTACCCCGGGCTACCGGCGCCGGATACCTACGACCTGGATGCGCAACCGCCGGTGGTCAACACCTTGCTGCTGTACTGGATCCAGCACGGCCGAATCAAGGTCGCACCGGGTATCGAGAACATCCAGGGCAAGACTGTCACGTTCACCGATGGCAGCCAGGTCGATTACGACACCATCGTCTGGGCTACCGGTTTCAACACGCGCCTGCCGTTCCTCGATGAACGCCTGCTGCAATGGCGCGACGGTGTTCCGCTGCGGACCGCCGCGATGACCTTGCCGACCAACCTGGAAGGCCTGTTCTACATCGGCCTGGGCGCCCCACGTGGCCCGCAATGGCCGGTGTATTGCGAGCAGACCCGGCTAGTGATGCGCTTTCTCACCCTGCGCGAGCGTGGCATGCAAGGCCTGGCGGCGAAGTTTGCCCAGTTGCAGCCGGCCGACTCACGCATCGATATCGTCAAGCGCGAATGGCTGAGCAACTACCAGGACACCCAGCGCCAACTGGATGTGCTGGAACTGGCTCTGCAACCCGGCACCCCTCTTCCTCAATACGCCTGATCGGATAGCCCTTATGAACACTGCACCGCACTCCAGCGTTATCGTCACCGGGACGTCCTCGGGCATGGGCCAGGCCGTCGCACAGCGCTTTCAGGCCGAAGGCTGGCACGTCGTCGCTGTGGACGTAACACCCAGCACACAGCCGGCGAGCCCCTTGTTTTCGCCAGTGGTCGGCGACATCACCCAGGAGGCCACACTGGCCCGTACCCTCGATGCCGCCCTGGACGGCAAGGCACCGCTGCGAGCCGTAGTGAATGCGGCGGGGATCTTTCCCACGTCATCCCTGGATAGCTTCAGCGAAGCGCTGTACCGCAAGATATTCGACATCAACGTGCTGGGCTCACTGAACATCGCACGTATCGGCACCCGTCACCTGAAAGCCGCCGGCGGAGGCGCTATCGTGTTCTTCGCCTCGGTGGATGCGTTCACCGTGTCGAAAAACCAGTTGCTCTACAGCGCCTCCAAGGCTGCTGTGGTGTCGATGACCCGCTCCCTGGCCATCGAACTGGCCGGCGACAATATTGTGGTCAACGCACTGGCCCCGGGCTGGGTGGACACCGAAGGCACCCGTGCCGGCGGGCGCATCGAGGCCGCCATCGAATCGATCCCCTTGAAACGCGCCGCGCGGGTCGAAGAAATCGCCGACTGGGTCTGGCAACTGAGCGCCAAACCCTCCTACATAACAGGCGAATCATTGTGCATCGCCGGGGGCGTGTATATGCGATGACCCCAGCCTCCGCAGGCCCCGCGCATCAGACGTGGGCCTGCCACTCCCTATTGACTGCTGCCTCACTACAATTATTCCAGAGGGCAATATCATGGGCGAAGTTCACGCTTCCTCGATTCATCAAGGGTTTCCCGCCGACCGTGCATCGGCTGAACCCTCACGCAAACGGCTGACCAAAGCGGTCGTCGGCGTGACACTGGGCAATATGGTCGAATGGTTCGACTTTGCGCTCTACTCCTCTCTCGCCGGCATCATCGGCAAGACGTTCTTCCACAACGACAACCCGACCACCCAGTTGATGGCGATCTACGCCACCTTCGCGGCGGGCTTCCTGATTCGGCCACTGGGCAGCCTGGTGTTCGGTCCCATCGGCGACAAGTTTGGCCGGCGCACGGCGCTGTCGCTGAGCATCACGCTGATGGCCGTCGCAACCTTCGCCATTGCCTTGATCCCGAGTTACGCGAGCATCGGCCTGTTTGCGCCCGTCCTGTTGATTCTCATGCGTCTGCTCCAGGGCCTGTCGGCGGGTGGCGAGTACGGCGGCTCCTGCACGTTCATCGCCGAGCATTCGCCGGACGAGCGACGCAGCTTTTTCACCAGTTGGCTGGAATTCGGCAATATCTCCGGGTTCCTGCTGGGCGGTGCAGTGGTCAGCCTGTTTACCCTGGGCCTGGGCGAACAAGCCATGCAGGACTGGGGCTGGCGCGTGCCCTTTGCGATTGGCGGCCTGCTCGGCCTGATCGCCCTCTACTTGCGCCTTGGCCTGGAAGAAACACCAGTGTTCAAGGAAATCCAGGCCAACGAAAAACTGCGAAAGGCGACGGGCGCCGAACCCAGCCTGTTCAGCTTACTGGTCAACGAATGGCCGAAAATCCTGCAATGCATGGGCCTGGTCACCGTGTTCAACGTGACCTACTACATCATCCTCGGGTACATCCCGGGTTATCTGGAAAACGTACTCGGGTACAGCAATACGTTCGCCAGGAACCTGGGGATGGCCGCGACGCTGTTCATGCTGGTGTTGATCCCGGTTTCAGGCTTGCTGGCCGACCGACTGGGCCGGAACCGGATGATCATTACCGGCTGCGTGCTGCTGATCGTCATGGCGTTCCCCTGCTTCATGCTGCTGCATACCCAGAGTGTCGGGTTGCTGCTGGCCGCCCTGCTGATCCTGACCCTCGCCCAGTTGTTTTTTGAAGGAGCGATGCCGGCCACCATGACTTCGCTGTTCAAGGCCCGCGTGCGCTACAGCGCCCTCGCCTTGAGCTACAACGTCGCGGTCTCGCTGTTCGGAGGCACGGCCCCGCTGATCAATACCTGGCTGATATCGATCACCGGCAACCAGATGATTCCCGCCTGGTACCTGATCGGCGGTGCCGTGGTCGGCCTGATTTCGATCCTGTTCGTCAAGGACTCCACCGGTAAACCCCTCCCAACATGAGAACCACCATGACCAGTAAAACCACAGCGCGGCAAACTATTTCCTCGGGCGGTCAGTACGAAAACGTGTTCGGTTATTCCCGCGCCGTTCGCGTGGGCAACCACCTGCACATCTCCGGCACCTGCGCCTCACCCGATTACGAACACAGCAATGCTTACGAACAGGCCCAGGCCATTCTCGTCACCGTCAACAAGGTGTTGGCCGAGGCGGGCATGGGCCCTGAAGACGTAGTGCGCACCGTGGTCTACCTGCGGGATATCAACGATGCCGCCTCCGTCGCCAAGGCACACAGCGAGGTGTTCGACGCCATTCGCCCGGCCAGCAGCCTGATTCAGGTGGATTCGATGCTGCGCCCCTGGCAGAAAGTCGAAATCGAAACGTACGCCATCGTTGCCGATTGACCCAGGCGATGAGTAAAAAACCGCGGCTTGGGCCGCGGTTTTTTTTGGTCCCGGTTATATCCATAGCAATAAACGATATTGGTATATACCAGATTGCTCCCTTATAAATCGCCCCCATCAAAAGACTGCAGGCTGGAGAAGCAAGCGATGGTGTCGGTAAAGGTAATGCTGGAGTACTTTCATCCCTGGCCGAATTCGGCGGGTTTGTACCTGGCGCGGGAACGCGGCTGGTACGCCGAGCTGGGCCTGGATGTGGAGTTGGTGGTGCACGACCCCTACCGTGGCGACACCCTTGAACACCTGCTGACCGGCGCGGCGGACTTCGGCATTTTCCCCAGCAACCGCCTGCTGGTCCGGCGCGGCCAGGGGCAAGCCCTACAAGGCATCGCGGCGATCAATCATGCGGGCCTTGAGTCGATTCAAACCCTGACCGACTCCGGCATCCGCCGCCCACGAGACCTGGTGGGCAAGCGCCTGGCGCTCAACCCCACGCCACGGGGTTTGGCGATGGTGCGTCACCTTGTGAGCAACGACGGTGGCGACCCTGATGGCGTGATCCTGGTGGACAGCGGCGTACGTGAGTTGCGGCCCGAACAGTTGGCCGAAGGCATCGCCGATGCCAGTTTCGGCGGCTACTGGGCCTGGGAAGCGTTGATGCACAGCCCCATCGAAGCAGAACGCCGGGTGGTGTTGCCGGTGGATCAGATTGGCGCACCGGCGTATCACAGCTACCTGTTGGGCGCCCACGAACAAACCCTCGCCGAGCAGCCCGGGTTGGTGCGTGATTTCCTCGCGGCCACTGCCCGTGGCTATCTCGCCGTGGCCGAAGAGCCAGCCATCGCGCTGGCGGCCTATGAGCACACTACACCGTATTTCCCGGCGGAATTGCTCAGCGCATCCCTGCACAAAATCGCTCCGACCTGGCTGCATGACGGTCGTTGGGGCGAGCAACGCCAGGCGCTACTGAAACCTTATGCCGAGTGGCTGCACGAGCACGCGGTGCTCGACAATCCGCAGGTGTGGCAAGGGGCAACCAGCAACGCCTATCTGCCCGGGGCGACGGCATGAATCCACAACGCACCGCCCATGGCCAGGGGCTTGATCCGGTAGCTGCCGACTGGCCAGCGCTGCACGAAGCAGATATCCAACAGCTGCTGCACGAGTACCCGCAACTGGGTCAACTGCGCAGTTTGCATTGGCACAGCCCACGACCGTTCTCCGCTGCCGGGCTGATCAATACCGGCAGCGCCACCCTGTTCGTCAAACGGCATCACCGGCACGTGCGCAAAGCCGCATGGCTGGAAGAAGAACACCGCCTGATCGCCCACCTGCATCGCCACGGCGCACCGGTTGCCGCAGTGGTGCCGAACCGCCACGGTGCAACGGCCACGACGCAAGGTGAATGGACCTACGAGATTCACCATGTCGCCGAGGGCCTTGACCTGTACCGCGATGCGCTGTCGTGGTCGCCCTTCCAAAGCACTCAACATGCGCAGGCGGCGGGTGTGGCGCTGGCTCGATTGCACCTGGCAGCCGAGCACTACAGCGCACCCCGCCGTCAAACAGAAGTGCTGCTGGCCAACGCCCGGGTGATCGAACAACCCGCGCCAATGGCCGCGATCGCCAACACCCCCGCGCTGACCGAGTACCTCGCCGACAAGGATTGGCACGCACGGCTGACCGAGCTGCTGTTGCCCTGGCACGCGCCCCTGCAACCCTTGCTGCACCAACAACCGGCGCTCTGGACCCATAACGACTGGCACGCCTCGAACCTGCTGTGGCATGCAGACGGCAACGTCGCCAGCGTGCTGGACTTCGGCCTCGCCGACCGCACCTTCGCCCTCTACGACCTGGCGACCGCCATCGAACGCAACGCCGTGCCCTGGCTGGACCTGGACAGCGGTGGCCTGGCAGCAGCGGACCTCGACAGCGTCGACGCATTGCTCACCGGCTATCACCGGGGCCGGCCATTGAGCGCCCAGGACCTGCACACCCTGAGCGCCCTGCTGCCGTTGGTGCATGTGGATTTTGCCCTGTCCGAAATCGCGTACTACCAAGGCGTAGTGGGTTCCACCCGCAGTGCCGACGTGGCCTATCACGCCTACCTGCTGGGCCATCTGCAGTGGTTTACCGGTGCCCAGGGGCAACGATTGCTCAACCACCTGCGGCGAAAATCCGTATGAGTATCCTGGTCGATACCGATTGGCTGCATGCCCACCTCGGGGAGCCCGGGCTGGTGATACTGGACGCCACCGTCGTCCTGCCGTCCCCGCGTTTTGACGGTGATTACCGGGTCGCCAGCGGTCATGCCGGTTGGCTGCACGCACATATCCCCGGCGCACGGCATGCCGACTTGCTGACCGATCTGGCCGACGTTCAAGCGAGCTACAGCTTCGCCCTGCCAACACCACAAGCCCTGATTCAGGCACTGGCGAATCTGGGTGCAGGCGTCGGCAGCAACGTGGTGATCTACGACCGCGCCGACGGTTTCTGGGCCGCACGCCTGTGGTGGATGCTGCGCGGGCTGGGCATTCACGCCGGCGTGCTGGACGGTGGTTTCAACGCCTGGCAACGGGCGGGGTTACCGCAGCACAGCGGGCAGCCTGCGAACACACCCGTCGTCGAACCCTGGCCAATCAGCACCTACGCACCACTGTGGATCGACCGCGCAGGCGTTGAGGCGGTGGCCGCAGGACAAGCACCCGGCGTACTCGTCTGCGCGTTGGGCAGCGCCTTGTTCGACGGCACCGCAGCCACCCGCTACGCCCGGCGCGGGCACATTCCCGGCAGCCACAACCTGCCGGCACGCACGCTGTTTGATGCACAGGGTCGCTACCTGCCCAAGGACGCCCTGGCCGTGGCTATCGGACCCACGCTGCTGCACAGCGACGGTCCATTGATTCTGTACTGCGGCGGCGGAATTTCCGCGGCGGCCAACGCCCTGGCCCTGACCCTGCTGGGTCGCCAGGACCTCGCACTCTACGACGGCTCGCTGCAGGAATGGGCCGCCGACGCACGCTTACCAATGACTACCGGAGCAGCTCCGGCCTGACGCCCTTTGCGGCGACCCCGGCTTTTTAATTTCGTACTGGCAACCCGTCCGTTGCGCAGCGCAGGGCCCCTTTGCGCCCAATAAAGCGCGAGGCGCCAGCGGGCAGGCCCTTGGAGCGCTCCTTTTATGGCAACACCGTACCGTCACACCCTGCTCGCCCTGAGCATCACCCTCGCCGCCACGGCCGCCCACGCCCAGGACGCGACCCTGGACACCATTACCGTAGTCGGTGAACAGGCCACCGACTACCAGGCGAAAAAGGCCGCTGTCGCCGGCTTCGATAACGCCCCGCTGCTGGACACCCCGGCCTCGGTGGCGGTGATCACCGAGGCTCGCCTGAAAGACCAGCAAGCCCGCCTGCTCAGTGAAGTATTGAAGAACGACGCCTCGGTCGGCGACAGCTATGCGCCGGTGGGTTACTACGAGAATTTCGTGGTGCGCGGTTTCTCGTTGAACCCGGCCAGCAGCTACAAGATCAACGGTCGCACCATCACCGGCGAACAGAACGTCGCACTGGAAAACAAGCAGCAAGTGGAAGTGCTCAAGGGCTTGTCCGGGCTGCAAAGCGGCGTGTCCGAACCCGGCGGCTTGATCAACTACGTAAGCAAGCGCCCGGAGAACGTGCGCTCGGTGACTGTCTCCACCAACGAACACGGCGAGCGCTACCTGGCCACCGACGTCGGCGGCTGGCTCGGTGCCGAGCAGCAGGTGGGGGTGCGGGTCAACCTGGCCCACGAAGACATCCGTTCCTACGTCGACCACGCCGACGGCCAGCGGGATTTTGCCTCCCTGGCCCTCGACTGGAACATCAGCCCCAACGCCCTGCTGCAACTGAACGCCGAATACCAGAACCGCGAGCAACGCTCGGTGCCCGGATACCAATTGCTCGGCGGCACCACCGTGCCCCACAACGTGTCGCCACGGGATCTGCTGGGCTACCAGAGCTGGTCGAACCCGGTGGGCATCAAGTCGCTGAACCTCGACGGCCTGTTCGAATACCGCTTCAACGAGGCCTGGAAAGCCAGCTTCAGCGCCTCCCGCAGCCGCGTGGTGATCGACGACTACAGCACCTTCGCCTGGGGTTGCTACGGCGCCGCCAGTTGCGCCAACACCGCAGTGCCCAACCACTTCAGCGCCGAGGGTGACTACGACATCTCGGACTACCGCAGCCCCGATGACACCCGCAGCAACGAAGAAGCCCAGGCCGCCCTCAACGGCCAGTTCGACACCGGTTTTCTCAAGCATGACCTGACCTTCGGCACCACTGCCTTCCGCCGCCTGGTGGACCGGCGTGAATCGGTCAACGAATACATCGGCGAGGGCAATATCTACGAAAAGCCGCCGGTGCTTGACCCC
The DNA here is from genome assembly GCF_013385695.1 of Pseudomonas sp. D8002. Classification (NCBI taxonomy): domain Bacteria; kingdom Pseudomonadati; phylum Pseudomonadota; class Gammaproteobacteria; order Pseudomonadales; family Pseudomonadaceae; genus Pseudomonas; species Pseudomonas sp. D8002. Next base: position 30,417 of record NZ_JACAPM010000016.1, on the reverse strand, counting down.
TACGAGGGGCCGCTGGGCCATACCTACCGGCGCCTGGACAGCCGCCAATACGGGCTGTTCGCCACCGACCGCATCAGCTTCAACGAGCAGTGGCAAACCATTCTCGGCGGGCGCCAGGTGCGCCTCGACGAAGAAACCTACGACCAGGCCGGCGACACCACCCGCCATACCCAGCGCAGCGTATTTCTGCCCCAGGTGGCGCTGATCTACAAGCCGCGCCCGGACACCACCCTGTACGCCAGCTACAGCAAGGGCCTGTCCCTGGGCGGCACCGCGGCATGGTTCAGCAGCAACGCCGATGAGGTCTTGCCGCCGACCACCTCGCGCCAGCTGGAAGTGGGGATCAAGCGTGACTTCCAGCGCCTGAGCCTGACCGCCGCGCTGTTCCAGATCACCCAGGACCTGCAATACAACCGGCCCAGCGATGACGGCAGCATCACCTTCGTGCAGCAAGGCCAGCAGAAGAACGTCGGCCTGGAGCTTTCGGCCAATGGTCGGGTGACCGACAACCTGCAAGTGTCCGCCAGCGTGGCGGCGATTCGCGCCCGGGTGAGCGGCAGCGGCACCGACGACTACGACGGCCACCAGGCGATCAACGTACCCAAGCTGCGCGCCAGCCTGCACGGCGACTACAGCATTCCCGGGATCAGGGGCCTGGCCCTGCTCGGCGGCGTGCAATACAGCGGCAGCAAGTACGCGAACCGCGAGGCCAGCGTGAAGGTCGACGACTATGCGGTGTTCGATGTCGGCGGACGCTACAGCACCAAAGTCGGTGATTACGATACTGTGCTGCGCCTGACCGTCGACAACCTGTTCGACAAACGCTACTGGCGCGATGTGGGTGAATCGGCGGGCGATGGCTACCTGTTCCTGGGCGCGCCACGCACCGCGCGGTTATCCGCCACCGTCAATTTTTGAGGCTGACTGTTCATGCGTAATCTGATTTTTGCCAGTGTGTGCCTGCTCTCCACCGCCCTCGTCGGCTGCCAGCAGCAACCGCCCGCCAACGACCAGCTGGATGCGGTGCTGTGGACCCAGACCTCCATCGAGCACGAGCTGATCTACCGCCAGGTGTTCGCCAACGCCACTCGCCAACTGGACGTGGCCCTCAAGACCCCGGACTGGGACGCCCTGCCCTTGCCACCGCGCAATCTGGCCGGGCTGCCGCCAGCGGTGATCGTCGACATCGACGAGACCGTGCTCGACAACATCCCGCTGAATGCCCGGGACGTCGTCAACAACCAGGTCTACTCCTACGACCGCTGGAACACCTGGGTCGACCAGGCCAAGGCCCAGGCGCTGCCGGGCGCCGTGACGTTCCTGCAGGCCGCCAAACACAAAGGCATCACGGTGTACTACATCACCAACCGCGAGCAAAGCCAGGTCCAGGCCACCGTCAACAACCTGCGCCTGCGGGGCTTTCCGGTGGACAGCGAGCAGCAGGTACTGGCTGCCGGCACGCCCATTGGCGGCTGCGAACACGCCGGCTACGGCAAGAACTGCCGACGCCAATGGGTCGCCCAACACGCCCGCGTGCTGATCCTGGCGGGTGATTCCCTGGGGGATTTCGTGCAGGCCGAACACAACACCCTGGACGCCCAGCGCAAGGCCGCCGAACCCTACCTGGGCTGGCTCGGCCAGCGCTGGTTCGTGCTGCCCAACCCGACTTACGGCAACTGGTACAGCGCGCCGTATGGCGACCAGGAAAAACTGCCCTTTGAACGCAAGCGCCAGCTCAAGCAACAGGCGCTGCACCTGCAAAACTGACCCTGAGGGGACCGTATGACGCCGCTGGAAATAGTCGCTGTGATCTTCAATATTGCCGGGGTGTGGCTCACCGCCCGACGGGTGCGCTGGTGCTGGCCGGTCAGCGTGGTCGCGGTGTTGCTGTACGGCTGGATCTTCTTCGACGTGAAGCTGTATTCCGACATGCTCCTGCAACTGGTCTTCGCTGTGTTGCAGGGCTACGGCTGGTGGCGCTGGAGCACCGGGCGCATCGACGCGGGCAAGGTGCGGGTGGAACGGCTGCCGGTCCAGGAAGCATGGCGGCACCTGCTCGCCGGGGTGATCGGCGCGCTGCTGCTGGGCGCCGCCATGCACCACTTCACCGATGCCGCACTGCCGTGGCTGGACTCGCTGCTCACCGCTTTCAGCCTAGTGGCCAGCCTGTGGGCGGCGCGCAAGTATGTGGTGAGCTGGTGGCTGTGGATCGTGCTGGATACGGTCTACGTGGGCCTGTTTGTGTACAAGGACCTGCAACTGACCGCTGCGCTGTATGCCGGGTTTGTGGTGCTGGCGGCGTATGGGTTGGTGTCGTGGCAGCGTGACCTGCGCCAACAGGAACAGCAACTTTCAGTTGCTTGAACACGATGTTTGTTTCCCAACTGTTGCCAGGCCAACAGTTGGGAAAACATATAACTAAAACAACGCATTACAGTACATAAAATCATTAAACATAAAGCCCTTATCGCGTTTAAATATAAAAAATCCCATGGGTATATTTATGAATTTACGTACTGTCGTGACCTTGGGCCTGGCCCTGTTAGTGGCCAGCCCGGCGGTGTTCGCCGGGGCAACGCTGGATCGCATCACGCAATCCAAACAGTTGGTTGGCGTGCTGATGGAGAACTATCCGCCCTTCTCTTTTCTCAATGAACAAAACCAGCTGGATGGCTTCGACGTCGACGTGGCCAAGGCCGTGGCCGACAAACTTGGCGTCACCCTGAAGTTGGAAACACCCTCTTGGGAAGTAATCGCAGCAGGCCGCTGGCAAGGGCGTTATGACGTGTGCATCTGCTCCATGACCCCAAGTGCCGCCCGTGGGCAAGTGTTCAATTTTCCTGTCGAGTATTACGCCTCACCGGCGGTCATCGTGGTCAACGCCGATGAATCTTCCATCCACTCGGCCAGTGACCTTTCCGGGAAAAAAGTCGGCGTGGGCAGCGCCTCGACCTACGAGGCCTACCTGAACAAAGACTTGGTGATCGAAGGCGCCAACACGCCAATCGAATACCCGTTCAGCCAGATTCAAGCCGTGCCTTACGACAATGAAATCGTGGCCTTCCAGGACTTGGCGCTCGGCACCGGCAAACGCTTGGACGCAATGCTCACCAACCTGGTGACCGCCAATGAGCGAATCAAGCATGACCCACGCTTCAAGGTCGTCGGCAAACAGCTTTACAGCGAGCCCAACGTGGTCGCCACCGAAAAAGGCGACCCCCAATGGGACGCGAGGCTGACCCAAGTGCTGGCCGACCTTAAAAGCGACGGCACGCTGACGAAGATCTCCCAGAAATGGATTGGCGCAGACATCACCCAATGAGCGTTTTCCCCACCCCGACCTCTGTGGTGAAACCGCCGCCCGTCAAACACCAGTGGTTGCCCTTCCAGGTGCGCCTGTGGCTGACCTGGGGCGTGATGCTGTGCCTGTTCGCCGGGCTGTTCATGAGCTTCGACCTGAAGTTTGCGATCGTCGCGGCCAAGTGGCAAAACCTGGTGGGCCTGCACCTGTCGCCCAACGGCTTTCTGCAGGGTGCGGCGCTGACGCTGTTCCTGTGTTTCTGCTCGATCTGGCTGTCCCTGGCCCTGGGGTTTGCGACGGCCATGGCGCGCTTGTCGAACAGCGCGGTGGCGTTCGGGATTGCCAGTTTTTACGCCTCGTTCTTTCGCGGCACGCCGCTGCTGATCCAGATTTTGCTGATCTACCTCGGCCTGCCCCAGTTGGGCGTAGTGCCGGGCGCCATCAGCGCCGGGATCATTGCACTGTCGTTGAACTACGGGGCATACCTGAGCGAGATCTTTCGCGCCGGCATCATCGGAGTGTCCCAGGGCCAGCGGAATGCAGCGGCGGCGCTGGGTATGGGCCCGGCGGTGACGTTCTGGCAGATCGTGCTGCCCCAGGCGATGCGCACCATCATTCCACCGACCACCAGCCAGTTCATTTCGATGCTCAAGGACTCATCGCTGGTCTCGGTCATGGGCGTCTGGGAAGTGATGTTCCTCGCGCAGTCCTACGGGCGCTCCTCATACCGCTATATCGAAATGCTCACCACCGCTGCCGTCATCTACTGGCTGCTCTCCATTGGCCTGGAACTGATACAGGCACGCCTGGAGCGGCACTACGGCAAGGCCTACCTTCACGGGCGATAACCGCTTTTTACCTGCAGGAAGCACCATGTCTGATCCAACCCCGTTGTTATTCGGCCTGTACGAACAAGCCAGTGTCGGCTGCGGCGGCGCGCCCAGCCTGTGGACCCACCCGGCGGATGAACGCCTGGGCATCAACACCCTCAAGTACTGGTCGAACCTGGCCCGCACGGCAGATGAAGCCAACCTCGACCTGATGTTCTTCGGCGATGTGCTGGGCTTCTACGATGTGTTTGGCGGGTCCGAAGCGGCGGCGTTGAAATGGGCGGTGGAAGCGCCGGCCAACGACCCGCTGACGATCATTCCCGCACTGGTGGCCCTGACCGAAAAGCTCGCCTTTGGCGTCACGGTCAGCACCACCTATGAACACCCATTCACCCACGCCCGGCGCTTCAGCACCCTGGACCATTTGTCCGATGGGCGTATCGGCTGGAACATCGTCACCTCTTACCTGTCCAGCGCCGCACGCAACTTCGGCCTGGAGCAGATGATCAAGCACGACGACCGCTACGAACGCGCCGAAGAGTTTCTCGACGTGGTGTACAAGCTCTGGGAAGGCAGCTGGGCCGATGACGCGGTGCTCGCCGACAAACTCGCACGCAACTATGCCGATGGCACGCGTGTTCGACCGATCCAGCATGCCGGCGACCATTACCGGGTGGCCGGCCCGCACCTCACGTCCCCCTCACCGCAACGCACTCCGCTGCTGATCCAGGCGGGTTGGTCGGGCCGTGGCCGGCAGTTCGCGGCCAAACATGCAGAGCTGGTGTTTATCGCCAAATCCAACCCGCTGGAGATACGCCAGGGGCTGGAAGATATCTGGCGCCAGGCCGAGGCCCGCGGGCGCAGGCAGCAAGACGTCAAATCCCTGACCGTGTTGCGCATCATCACGGCCCCCACCGCCATCGAAGCACAAAAGAAATACGAGACCCTGCAAAGCAACTATCACCTGCAGGCGCAGTTGGTGAGCTACGCGGGCGACACCGGTATCGATATCAGCCGCTACGCAGACAGCGAAGCACTGTCCACTCACACCGAAGGCATGACCTCCTACGTGATGAGACCCGATGGCAGCGGTAAACCGCTGACCGCCGGCGAGGTCAAGCAACGCTTCGCCAACGTGACGCGGGGCAGCGACCTGATCCTGGTGGGCACGCCGGAGCAGGTGGCGGGAAAAATCGAGGAACACGCCAGAATCTCCGGCACCAGCGGCTACATGCTCAACCCGTTGATCAGCCCCGGCTCGCTGAATGACTTTGTCGAACTGGTGATCCCGGCCCTGCAAAAACGTGGGCTGTATCGCACCACGCCGCAGACCGGCACCCTGCGTTCGCGGCTCAGCGCCGACGGCAGTGACCGCTTGCCAACCTCGGCCCATGGGGCTTCGTTCCGCTTTGAGTAAGGTGCTGGTGGGCACTGCGTGACCTGCGCCAACAGGAACGGTAGAGTCACGCCCACGCCAGGCCTGCACACGGAACCCCAGGATGCCTTTCGACCCGATTTCACCGCACTACCAGCGCATTCGCGAACAGATCGCCCACGATATCGCGGCGGGTGTGCCGCAGGCGGATGAGAAATTCCCGTCCGAACGGGAGATGATCGAGCGCTTCGGCTGCACCCGGGTCACCTTGCGCCAGGCCTTGCAGCAGCTGGAAGCCGAAGGCCTGGTGTACCGGGAAAACCGTCGCGGCTGGTTTGTCAGCCCCCGGCGCATCCGCTATGACCCGACGCGCATCAGCGGCTTCATGGATTACGTAAGTGCCCAAGGCCGTACGCCGCGCACCGAATGCCTGCACGCGCAGTTGCGCCCGGCAGGCGATTGGCTGGCCAGGCGGATGGGCCTCGCGTCGGCGGATGAGCCGGTGTTTTTCCTGCAACGGCGGCGCTGGATCGACCGGCGGCCGGTGTTGCTGGAGTTCAACGCGCTGCTGGCCAGCTGGTGCCCTGGGCTGCTGGACGCCGACTTGAATACCTCGCTGACCCAACTGCTGCGGGAGCGGTTTTCCCGGGTGCTGTCGCGGTGTGAGCTGGAGATGCACATTGGCACGGTGAATGAAGAGCAGGCGGAGTTGCTGCAATTGTCCACCGGTTCCACCAGCGTGTATCTGGAACGCTTGAACTTCGGCGAGGATGACCAGCCGGTGGAGTTCGACCAGGAATTCTGGCGTCCGGATGCATTGTCCGTCGTGATGGAGACGCGCTACCCCGGGACGTGAATTTCACACCCGTGAAAGCTTGTGACTTGTTGCCAACGAACCCGTTTTCACTCGCTTGCAGCCCCTACTATCGAGTCCTCGTGCGCCCCTCACATGGACTGAACCGATGATCACCCGCCCCGAAAAATCCGCGTCGCCCCGCGTCGATCAACCCAACGCTCCCGAGCGGGTTTTCGACGCCGTCCTGAACAAAGCCAAAATCCTTGCCAGCACCGGGCCGGGCGACAAAACCGTCAAGCCCGAGGACTACAAGGAAGTCACCGCCCTCCCGGCCAAACTCGACATCGACAAGCTCAAGGTCATTTCCGAAGACAAGGACGCCGGGGTGATCTACTTCGAACAGGACGGCGCCAAATACAAGATCAGCGCCGAGGGTGCGGCCAACGCCCAGGACGGCTTCGACGTATTGAAGAACCTGCGCTTCGGCCATGCCGTAGCCCCGGTCAACCAGGGCGGGCCCGACGAAGGTACCCCGCTGTACACCTTCCTCCAGACCCTGGCCGAAACCCAGGGCACCCCGGCCGGCAAGGCCATCGTCGAAAGCCTGAAGAACCCCGACCAGCAACTGCTGCGCGAAGACGGCGACGGCGTGCGCCTGGCCAACATCAAATCCGTGGGCAAGGCTGAAGACGGCATCCTCAAGGTCAGCCTTGAAAACGGCAAGACTCTGGTCATTTCCGAATTGCTCACGCCCCAGGCGTTCAGCACCTACACCCAGGCCGGGGTGACCAAGGAAGCCCTCAATGACGGCAAATCCAAAGGTTATGAAGAAGTCACCAGCCTGCCGGGCGACCTCGATTTCAGCCAGTTGAAAGTGGTGTCCGAAGACAGCAGCGCCGGAGTGATCCTGTTCGAACACCAGGGCCACAAGTACGCGATCAGCAAGTCCGAAGCCGACCTGCCGCAGCCCGGCGCCGACCTCGGCAACCCCAACCCCAACGCGGGCGGCACCTTCTACAACTTCCTCCACGCCGTGCACGCCAGCGAAGGCTCGCAGGCCTTCGACTACATCAAGAACGCCCAGTCCCTGCCCGGCCAGGAACTGCTGCGCAAGGACGAGGCCAGCCTGAAGCTGGGCGACATCAGCAAGGTCGACGCGCCCATGGACGGCATCCTGGTGGTCAACCAGGCCGACGGCAAACTGCTGGTGGTGTCCAAGGACATCACCCCCGAAGCCTTCGCCGCCTACACCAGCAAGGGCCAAACCCTGGCCGGCATCGAAAAGGCCAAGGGCGACGGCTACACCCTCGCCGCCCCGGACGCTTACCTGGCCTCCACCGAAGACATCATGAGCGTCGGCGGCGCCGGTGATTATGGCCCGGGCCTGATCGCCTTCACCCAGCACAAGCCGGGGGGCAGCGAAGAGAAAATCGTGGTGTCGGAAGACAGCAATCCACAGATGTTCGAGCAGATTTCCAGCTACCGCAGCGACATCGCCGCGCAAACCACCGACGTCGACAAGCTGCGCACCGACAACGGCCTGCCGCCCCTCAAGGACGTCTCCGTCGACAACCTCACCACCACCGAAAAAGATGAAGGCGGCAACCCGCTGTCGGTGCAGGACCTGTCGATGAAGACCCTGGTGGACAGCTACCGCGCCGGGGTCAAGGACGGCAGCATCGGCAAGGACGACCCGCGCGCCAAGTTCCTGCGGGCGGTGGAAGCCAGGAGCATGGCCGACAACGGCATGTCGATCATTCCCGAGCACGGCTTCGGCAACCAGGGCATCGCCACCACGCCCATCGACGTGACCTCGCGGGACGTACGCGACAACATCTTCGACACCAAGGCCATCGACCAGACCATCAACGACCTGCTCGGCGACTCGACCATCCAGCACGACATCAAGGCCAACCACGACGCAGCCCTGGGCAAGGTCGACGGCGGCCAGGCGAAGGTCGATGAGACCAGGCAGCGCCTGATCGACAGCACCTCCTCGGAGAACTTCACCCAGTACATCAAGTCCCTGCAGGACAGCGGCAAGACCGAACTGGCCACCCAGGAAATCCAGACCGCCTACACCGCCCTGGCCGATATCGACCCGGCCAAGGCCGACAACTTCCTGCAAAACCTGCAGATCGACGGCTACACCGATGCCGTTGAAAAGCTGATGGACGATCCCACCAAGATCTCCGACGACAACACCGCCCTGGCCACCACCGACAACACCATGGCAATCCTGTCGATGCTCAAGGGCAGTGCCGACGGCCTGCCGCGCCAGGCGCTGGGTGTGTATTCGAAGTTCGTCGACCAACTGCTCAAGGACAAAAACGCCGCCGCCGATTTCGGCAAGGCGATGATTTCCCTCGGCGACACCTGGCAGAAAAACGGCGTGATCAGCTTCAGCGACATCGACAAGGCCGTGAGCAAGGAGATCATGCCGGGCCTCAGCGAAGAGAACCGCAGTTCGTTCGTGAAGAACCTCAACTTCCTCAAGGACAACGGCGTACTCGGCTCTGTGGGCGGCGCAATCGGCATGGGCCGTATCGTCTACCAACTCGCCGGGCAAGGCGGCAAGCTGGCGGATACGCCGATGAAGCGCCTGGGCATCGCCAACGACTTCCTCGGCTTCCTCGGCACCGGCTCGCACTTCGCCACGCTGGGCCTGAAGGTCTACGACAAATTGCGCGGCACCAACGCCTACAAGCTGATGGGCTTCGACCGTTCCCTGCCCGACCTGTGGGCCAAGCCTGGCGAGGGGTACCACGCGCTGCCCAAGGACGCCGAGGCGGTGCAGAAAAAGTACTTCGAGATCGTCGACCAGGCCATGGACGACGGCAAGGACGTGGGCAAGGCCCTCAACAGCGGCGGCTGGAGCGACGAAGGTGCGGCGAAGATCCAGGAAGGCATTGAAAAAGGCATTGCCAGCCGCGGCGGCGTGGCCGGGGCCGGTTTTGGCGCGAAGTTCGCCAGCAGCGCGATCAAGGTGATCGGCATGGCCACCGACGTGGCAGGCGGCGTGATCAGTGTGGTGCAGGCGGCGTTTACCTTGCGTGATGGTGTGCGCGAGAAAGACCCGGTGAAAATCGCCTCGGGCTCACTGTCGATGGCCGGTGGTGTCAGCAGCCTGGTGGGCGCGGCCGGCGGCGTGCTGGGCACGCTGGGGGTGACCGGGCGGATCATTCCGTTCCTGGGACCGGTGGGTTTCTTGATCTCCGGCGCGTTGTCGTTTGTCGGGGCGATCTTGAGCACGGTGCAGTCCCACAAGCTGCACAAGATCTCGATGCAGAACTGGGACCAGATCCAGGACTTCAAGCAGGACGGGCTGCTCAAGCCCAACGGGGATGAAGCGTACGTGTGGTTGCAGACCTACCTGTCCGACTGGGGCCAGCGGGATGCACCGCAGGACCAGAGCATTTTTGATTTCCGCAAGGAAGAGTGGGATGCGCGGTCGAGTATCCGCGGGGGCGACCATCGGCGGGACCACCCGGACTTTATCGGGGACGGGAATAACCGTAACTCAGAGGACTACAAGTACTCGCTGAAACCGTCGGAATGGACCAATGAGAACCACGACATTATCTGGCGGGTGGGGGATGGGTATGGGGGTGAGTACCATGATGTGGACAAGCCATAACTGAACTCCCTGACACCCGGCAGAACCCATGTGGGAGCGGGCTTGCTCGCGAAGGCGGTGTGTCAGTCAACATTTTCAGTGACTGACACACCGCCTTCGCGAGCAAGCCCGCTCCCACATTTTGATCGGTGTTCGGCTCAAGATCGTCAGATCAACCGCGCCGCCACCAACCAGTCCGCCACCGCCTGGAACGAAGCATCCGGCACCGGATCCCCCGGCACCGTCTTGCGCGCAATCGCTTCCGCCAAGCCCTTGTCCGGCGCTTGCGGTATCCCTAAGTCAAACGCCTCCTGCAACATCCCCAACGCTTCCTCCGGCGAAGCGCGGCACACCACCACCGGCACCGGCGTTTCACCACGCACATAACGCACGCCTATCACCCAGCCATCGGTGGTGCCGATCATCATCGACGCCCGGCCCAACCCCAGCTTGGTGGCCAGCGCCTGCATCTCCTGGCGCTGCCGACGCCGTTCGCTCTTGATCAACGGGTCGCCGTCAATGTCCTTGCGCTCGCGCTTGGTCTCGCTGCGGGTCATTTTCATGTCGCGGCCGAACAGCCAGCGTTGCATCAACACATCCACCCCGCCCACCAGGATGAAGGCCGCGAGTACGGTAAACACCAGCGGCTTGAGCACCAGGAAAAACGTCGACTCGATACACCCCGCGCCACACCGCGACGACTCCATCAACGCCTGCAACGCATGCCGCCCCACCACGTAGAACGCCACGGCCAGCACATGCACCTTGATCAGGCCCTTGATGAATTCCACAAAGTTGCGCAGGGCAAACAGCTTCTTGAAGCCTTCCGCCGGGTTGATACGCTTGAACTCCGGCTTGATCGGCTCCACGGAAAACACAAAGCCACGCATGGTGATGATATTGGTCAGGATCACCACCCCGGTGGTCACCGCCATCACCGGCAGGGTAATGCCGATCACCAGTTGCTCGGCATGGTCCAGCACCCGTGGCCAAACCGTGGCGAAGGGTTCGATGTAGATCTGCGCAGTCAGGTCGATCAGCGCCGTGACCTGGGCCTGGGCCCGGGGCGCGAGGATGGAAATGCACAGGGTGCAGAACAGGATGACCATGCCCGAGACCAAGTCCTGGCTCTTGGCGACCTGGCCTTTCTTTCGCGCGTCCTTGAGTTTTTTATCCGTGGCCGGCTGGGACTTCTCTTCGCTGGTATCGCCCATGCGCTACTCCATGCCCGCGAGGGTTTTCAGCAGCTCCACCGTGCCGCGAAATTCCGCCAACTGGTCCAGCATCAACGGAATCAGGAAGCCGATATAGATCACCATCAGGATCGAGAAAAACAGGTTTTTCACCGGTAACGACAGGTCGAAAATATGCAGGTTCGGCGCCATCCGCGACAGGTACGCCAGCATCAAATCAGTGACCAGCAGCGAGATGATCAGCGGCGACACCATCAGCACTCCGACGCGCATGATCTGGTCGAGAATCGACAGCACCGCCAGCAACGCCGAGCTGGCAAACACCGGGGTAAACGCGGTCACCGGCCACAGCTGGTAGCTGTGGTAATAACCGTCGACCATCAGGATAAAACCGCCGGACATGAAGAACAGCGTGATCAACATCACCGTCAGCAAGGTGGACATCACACTCGACTCCCCGGTGGACAACGGGTCCACCAGTTGCGCCATGGTCGAACCGCGCTGCAGGTCGATCAACTCCCCCGCCACTTCCGCCGCCCAGAACGGAATGCCGAACAACAGGCCGATCAGGATGCCGATCAGGAATTCCTTGATCAGCAACCCGGCGATAAACAGGCTGCCGTGGTTGGGCATCGAGGTCATGGCGTCGAACACCGGCATGAACATCGGGATCGAAATCGCCACGGCCACGCAGCCGCGAATCATCCCGGTGAGCCCGAGGCGGTTGAACGCCGGGGTGATCACCACCACGCCCATGGCCCGGCAGGCCGCCAGCGAGGCCGAGCTGATCACCGGGTAGGCGACTTCGAGAAACTGTGCGGTAAGGCTGGCATCCATGGGCGGTCAGCGCGTCCACAAGGGAAAATTGTCCAGCACCTGGCTGCCGAGTTCCGCCACTTGCCCGGCCAGCACCGGGCCGAGAAACACGATAGTCAACAATACCGCCACCAGCTTCACCACCTGGGGCAGGGTCTGGTCCTGGATCTGGGTCAGCGCCTGGAACAGGCCCACGCTCAAACCCACGATGATCGCCACCCCCAGCGCAGGCGCGGAGAGCATCAGCACGGTCATCAGTGCCTGTTTCATCAATGACAGGAAAACGTCCTGGCCCATGGGTCGTGCCTCAGCCGTAACTCAGAATCAAACCGTGCATCAGGCGCGACCAGCCGCTCAATGACACGAACAGGAAGATTTTCAGCGGGATCGAAATCAGGTTCGGCGAGACCATCGACATGCCCATCGCCATCAGCACGTTGGACACCAGCAAGTCCACCACCAGGAACGGGATGTACAACAGGAACCCGATCTCGAAGGCCCGGGTCAGCTCCGAACTGACAAACGCCGGGATCAGCACCACGAGGTCGTCATCCCGCAGGTCGGCACGGGCTTCCGGCGACCAGATGGTCTCGGTGGCCTGCACAAAAAAGCCGCGCTCGGACTCGTTGGCAAACCGTGCCAGGTGCGCCTGTAGCGGCGGGCGCAAGGCGTCGCCGAGGTCCTTGAGTTGCTCGACGTGCTCGATATTCAGGTCGCGGCCCTCTACCTGGCGGTACATGTCGCCAATCAACGGCGTGGTGACGTACACCGAGAGAATCAGCGCGATGCCGTACAGCACCAGGTTCGGCGGCGTCTGCTGCACGCCCAGGGCGTTGCGGATCAGGAACAGCACCACCGAGATTTTCATGAAGCCGGTGAGGGTCACCACCGCCAACGGGATCAACCCGATGGTGGCAACCACCAGGATGATCTCGATCAGGTTCGGCTGATAACCGGTCATGGGGTGGCGAAACTCAGCAGGCGCACGCCCAGGCCGTCACCGATTTTCACCAGTTGGCCCTGGCCGACGCGACGGCCGTTGACCATCAGGTCGACGCCATCCACGGTCGGCGTATTCAGTTGCAGCAGGCTGCCCGCCCCCAGTTCCCGCAGTTGCGCCAGGGTCAGTTCCAGGCTGCCGACCTGGCACACCAGCTTGAGGGGCAAATCGTCCAGGGCCGCGGCGGCATCGACGTCAGTCATTGTGTTCTCCATGTCCAAAAGGGGCGTGTTCAGAGGTTCCTGCACCTGCAGCGACGAGCCGTCGCGCTGGCAGCGGGCTTGCAGGCGGCCCTCAAGGTCCAGCAGCCAGCCGCTGCCGGGTTCGAGCATCAGCACATCGCCGGGCTGCAGGCTGCGCAGCTCGCCGAGGCTCAACCATTGCCGCCCGGCCACTACTGACAGCGTGTGGCGCAACGCCGGCAACGGGTCGGCGTCGATCTGGCCGTGCTGGTCCAGCAACTGGCCCACCAGCACTGCAGCGCTTTCACTCAAGTCCAGTTGGGCGGCCATTGGCGGGTTGTTGCCGAAGGTCAATGTCAGCGCCAGATGCACTGCATAAGGCCGCAGGTCGTCACTGGTTTCGAGCAGTTGCACGGGGTGGCCGAGCAACGGTTCGAGGCGCTCGATCAGGTCCAGCACGGCCAGTTCCAGCAGCAGCGAACGCGGTAATGCCGGCAGCACTTGCGCGTCGAACTGCAACGCCAGCGGCACCAGTACTTGTTCCAGGGCGGCAGCCGAGAGTCGCAAGCGCACCGGTGACTGGCCGAGCAACAGCAACACATCCCGGGGTGTTTTCAGCGGCTGGGGATCGGCGGCCCAGGCGACGCTCAGATCCTGCCCGGCGCAGCGGCCCTGCCACGCATGCCGCCGGCGGTGCAATTGGTTATGCAGCGTGAGCAGCGCCGGGTCGTAGTGCTCAAGCCAGGGCGCCAACGGGTCGGCAAGGGCCACGATCATGTGCCGAGTCCTTGTTCTTCACGCAGCTCGCCGGCCACCCGTTCGCTGCTTTCACGCCCGTCCAGCAGGCTTTGCCAGGCATCGGACTGGCGCTGGCGGCTCAGGCGCTCCTGGCGAAACAGCTCACGCTCACGCTCCTGGGTTTGCAGGGTACTGGACACGTGGCTGACGTCGCCTTCAAGCACCTGCTCATCGTCGGCCAAGCCCCGCAGGCGATCCTGGGCGGCCTGCCAACTGGCCACCGACAGGCCTTCGGTGAGGGAGGCGTAAATCTCGCCGGCTTCATGGGCAACGGCCTCACGGTGCAGGCGCAGTTGTTCCTTGGCGTCGGTCAAGGCGCCGCGGGTTTGCGCGCAGCGTTGCTGTTGCGCCGCCAACTGGCTCGCCGCCCGCTGTTCGCGCAGCACCCGCAGGGTTTGCAGGGTGCGCAGTTGTTCAGTCTTCATCGGTTCTTTTCTCCATCGTCATACCAACAGCGCACTCACTGAGTGCATGAAGATCGAATGTGGGAGCTGTCGAGCCCCGGCGAGGCTGCGAAAGCGGTGGGTCAGGCAACATTGATGTTGGCTGTGCTGACGCCATCGCAGCCTCGCTGAAGCTCGACAGCTCCCACACTGGAGCTTGCTGCGCTTTCGGGCTCATGCCAGCACCTGGCGCATGCGGATCAAGGTCTGTTCGGGGCTGCTGGGTTCGTCGGCGCTCTGGCGCAGGAAGGCTTCGATTGCCCCATGGCGGGTGATCGCTTCGTCGGCCAGCGGGTCGCTGCCGGCGGAGTACTCGCCGACGCGGATCAGCATTTCGATCTCGCCGTAGCGCGCCATCAATTCACGGATGCGCATCGCCAGGCGCTTGTGTTCGTCACCGGCGACCTGCTCCATCAAGCGGCTGCGGCTGCGCAGCACGTCCACCGCCGGGAAATAGTTGCGCTGCGCCAGTTCGGCGCTGAGGGCGATATGCCCGTCGAGGATCGAACGCGCTTCCTCCGCCACCGGATCGCTGGCGGCGTCGCCTTCGGTGAGCACGGTGTACAGCGCGGTGATGCTGCCGGCAGGGCCCGGGCCGGCGCGCTCGAGCAACTTGGGCAAGGTGGCAAAAAACGACGGCGGATAACCGCGGCGGGTCGGCGGTTCACCCACGGCCAGGCCGATTTCGCGCTGGGCGCGGGCGAACCGCGTGAGGCTGTCCATCAACAGCAGTACATTGCGGCCCTGGTCGCGGTGGTACTCGGCCAGGGTGGTGGCGACAAATGCCGCGCGCACCCGCTCGGCGGCCGGGCGGTCGGAGGTGGCGACGACAGCAACGGTGCGTGCGCGGGCCGTGGCGTCCAGTTGCACGTCCAGCAGTTCGCGCACTTCCCTGCCCCGCTCGCCGATCAAACCGATGACAATCACATCGGCCTCGCTGTTGCGGATGATGCTCGCCAACAAGGAGGATTTGCCCACACCGGGCTCGCCGAAGATGCCCATGCGCTGGCCCTGGGCGAGGGTCAGCAAGCCGTCGATGGAGCGGATGCCCAACGCCATGGAGCGCACGATCAATTGCCGGGAGAACGGGGCCGGTGGCTCGGCATGCAAGGGGTAGGTCTGCAGGTTCAGGGTTGGCGGTACACCGTCACCGTCGAGAAACTCGCCCATGGGGCTGATCACTCGCCCCAATTGCGCATCGCCCACGGCCACACCCAGGCTTTCGCCGGTGGCAGTGATTTGCGTGCGGGTCGACAGGCCTTCCATGGAACCGATGGGCGACAGGATCGCTTCGTCGCCATCAAAACCGATCACTTCGGCGCTGAGGCTGCGACCACTGACCGGGTCGCGCAGGTGGCACAGCTCACCGATGCTCGCGCCCGCCACGCTGGCCCGCAGCAACACCCCGCGAATGCTCAGCACCGTGCCCTGCATCGGACGCAAGCGGGCCTGGGACAGCCGCTCGGTCAGGCGCGGCAGCAGTTGATCGAGGTTCATGCCACGCCCTCTTCGGCAAAGGGCAACAGGCTGCGGCGCAGGCTTTGCAGTTGCGCCTCCAGCCCCAGCTCAACCGAACCCGCCGGGCTGCTCAGGCGGGCCTGGCCGGCGCCCAGTTGCGCATCGGCCTCCACGGCGATGCCGTCCTTGAGCAACTGTGGGCGCAGGGCATTCACTTCGGCGGGCGGCACCCACAACGTCAAGGCCTGGCCCTGGCGAAACGCGCTCAGGGCCTGGCGTGTACAACGCACCACGCGGTCGGTGTCATCCAGTTCGCCGAGTACTTCACGCACGATGCCCAGGGCCAGGTCCGCCAGCGACGCCTCAAGCCCGGCCAGGTAATGCTGGACTTGGGCCTGGGTTTCCAGCAGCAACTGTGCAACCTGTTCGGCACCTTCGCGGCGCGCACTTTCAAAACCCTCGGCGCGGGCGGTGTGCAGCCATTGGTCGCTGTCGGCCTTGATCTGCTCGGCGTGCGCCCTGGCGGCTTGCACAAAGGCAAAGCCATCGGTCCATAACGCCGCTTCATCGGCGCGCAAAATCCGCGCGGCTGGGCGGCTGGGTAATTCACTCATGGGCAAGCTCCTCGGCGAGTAACCGGGCGGCGACGGTCTGGACGATCTCCAGGTCGCGGGGCAAGCGCCCGCTGTAGCCCTTGGGTGCGACAAACCGCAGGGGCAGCCAGCCTTGCAACTCGGCAGGCTGGGCTTGCAGCCAGGCAGCGACACAGGTGAGGCCATCGCGGTCGATGGCGTCGATCAACTCGGCGGGCTCGCGCAGCAGGTCGGCCGCGCCGCCCAACTGCCGGTGCGCGAGGGCAAGGGCAAAGGCTTCCTGGCCAAGGCCCTCGCGCAATTCATTGACCACTTCGCGGCGGATCTCCCGGCTCAGGGTCGAGCCATGCCAGATCGCACCACACAGCCTGGGCAGACGCGCAAATTGCGCCGGGCTCAGCAGCAGCACCGGCAAATCAGCGGCGGGCGGCGTGACCAGATGCGCCAGCGGCGCCAGCTGATAATGGCTGGCCAGCAGTTGCTCCAGCCGCGAGCGAAAACGCGGCTGCCCATGCAGGGCTTGCAGCACCTCGACCGGCAGGCCTTCGCCAAAACACTCGCCAAGGCTTTGCTCGCGCACAAACTGCAACGGCTGGGCGATCAGCCCCTGCCAACGCTCAACCAGGCTCATTCACCCTCCTTGAGCACATACAACGCCTGGGCCTGGCGCCGCGCCCATTGCTGGCGGGCCAACACACCACCCGCGCCGAGGGCGAGCAGCAGCAAGCCACCGAACAGCAACCGCGCCTGGTTGAGGTTGTCTTCCAACAGCCACAGGCCCATGAAACGCGCGAGTCGCGGTTGCGCCGGGTTCTGGCTGATGGACACCGCGGCCTTGATCGCGGTCACCGACACACCGTCATAGCTCAGGCCGGAAATGCCGTTGGCCACCAGGGTCTTGATCTGCGGAATCAGCGTGTTGATGTCGGTGCCCGGGTCGTAGCGCACCAGCACCGAGGCCGACGACGGCGAAATCACCCGCTTGAGCAGGTCATTGTCCGGCAGCACCACGTGCACCCGCGCCGAGACGATGCCGTCGATCTGCGACACCGAGTGGGACAGTTCTTCGCTCAAGGCATAGATCATCTGCGCCCGCTCCTGCACCGGCGACGACACCAGGCCATTGCCCTTGAACACCTCGCCCATGTTGGAAAAGCTCTGCTGCGGCAGGCCGGCGTTGTCCAGCAGGGTCATGGCCTCGGCGAAGCGCTGTTCGTCGACCACCACTTTCAACTGGCCGTTGTCCTGCACCTTGCGCGTCGCCGGGATGCCGTCGCGCAGCAGCACCGCGACCATGGCGTTGGCGTCGCGCTCGCTGAGGTTGGTGTAGAGGTCCATGTCGCAGGCCTGCAAGAGGCTGGCGAGCACGCCGATCAGCAGCAGGCGCAGGGCACGATTCGGGCTTGGCATGGCGTTATTGACCCTTGAGCAGCGTGTTGGCGGAACCGGAAATCTGCGTCGCACCGCGCACCACCATCTGGGTTTCGATGGAGTAGTCGAACATCTTGCCCAGTGAATGGACGATCTGGTCGACCTGCTGCTCGGCGACTTTCTTGCCCGGTTCTGCGGTGGGCGAGGCACCCGAGGTGCGGATATCCGCAGCGGCCACTTGCGGCGGCGCCGAGGGGTTATTGGTGAGCAAATCGGCCCGCTCGGAAAAGGTCCGGGAGCGGTCGATAAAACTGTTCAGGCGCTCCATCAGCCCCGAGCCGATCTGATGGGGGCTGGCGCCCTCGGGCATGCCCTTGGCCGTATTGGCCATGTGCTCGAACAGATTCTGCGAGGCCCCGGCGGGCCCCGCGCCGGCGGACGGCGGCAAGGCCGTGGCGCTGGCAGCGAGACTGATGGTCATGGGTACGCCCTACTCTTCGTCGTCATCGGACATGGCGTCATTCAGCATTTCCTGCGCCTTGGGCATGATGATGAATTGGCCGCCGATGGTGACTGCCTGAGTGATCAGGGCATCGGTGAATTCGGCGTCGGTCATCTCCGGTTTATCGGCGCTCTTGGCGTTGTCCACCGCGGCGTTGAACTTGGCTTCAGGGCTGGCGCCACCGGGGGCGAGGTTGCTGTCTACGGCGGTTACGGACATGGTCATGCTCCTTTACTGGGGTTGGGGTGAATCAAGGGGTTTCAGTGCTCACCTGGGCGCCGCGAAACACCCGCACGCCGTGCTCGCGCGCCACAATAGGCGCGGCGGCCTTGGGCTGCAGGTGATCCACATGCTGCTGGACCAGCGCCAGGTACGGCGGCGGCCCGGAGACGAAGACTTCATCGCCCTCGGGGCCGTTACGCATCGACAACTGCTGGCCGAACACATCGAGGTTGTTCAGATAGGCCTGCAACTGATCCAGGTTCAGGGCGTTGGCCTTGAACAGCCTGGTGGTGATTTCATCGCTGGCATTGAGGTACAGCAGGTTGCCGTCGAAATACCAGGTCAGGCCATTGGTGCTGCACAGCGTCTGCAAAAACTCCCCGGCGGTGGCTGCACGCACGGTGCTGCGGGCCTTGCCGCGGACCTTGTCGGAGAGCACCAGCGGGATATCGAGGTTGTGGCCGAACTCTTCGAGGGCGGCGCGCACGTCCTGGTCCACCAGCACATAGGCGTAGGGTTTGGCGAACCATTCGGGCTCTTCGTCGGCGTGGGCGATCGAGGCACCCAACAGCACCGACAGACATAGGAGCGCCATGGAAAATATGCTTACATGACGTCCGCCTTCGCCCAACGAGTTGTGACGATGACCAAACACTTTTTGCTTGCCGGCAGCCTGTTGCTGGCTGCCTGTTCCAATACTGCGCCGAGCGATTCCGACCGCTCGCTGAAGCTGGCCGACGACCTGAACAAACGCGGCGACTACGCCAGCGCGGCGGCGCTGTACGAACGTGCGGCCCAGCAACCGGGCGCAAGCATCGACTTGTGGCTCAAACTCGGCCAGGCACGGCTCGACGGCAACGACGCGGTCGGTGCCGAGCGCGCCTTCCAACAGGCCCTCGGCCTTCAAGCCCACAACGCCGACGCCCTGCTGGGACTGGGCACCGCGCAACTGCGCCTTGGCAAAAGCCAACGCGCCGTGACCGCCCTGGGCCAGGCCGCCGAGGCCAGCCAGTCGCCGGTCGCCTACACCCGACTGGGCATTGCCCAGGTGTTGAACGGCCAGGCCGTCGCGGCACAAACCGCGTTCGCCAAAAGCCTGAGCCTGCAACCCGACGACCTCGACAGCCGCTGCAACCTGGCCCTGGCCTACGCCCTTGGCGGCCAGGCGCAGCAGGCCTTGGACACCATCGCCCCCGTCACCCAATCGCCCCGCGCGTTGCCACGGCATCAGCGTAATGAGCTGCTGGTGCTGGTATTGGCGGGATACGAACAACGAGTGGCCAGCTTGCCGCTGGACGATATACCGGCGGCTGAGCGCGCACGCCTGATCACGGAGGCCAACCGCATCAAAGCCATCAGCGATCCGATTGCGCAAGCGCGGGAATTGGGGCTGGTGGATACGCACTAAATCCAACTGCTTTTGATCTTGCTGTTGCCCTGCTTTTGACGTTGCTTTTGATCTATCAGGCCCCGTTAAACCACGCTGGCCGAACGCAGGCTTTGGAGCGTGGGTAACCCGGCAGGACGCCGGGTTAGCCGCGCTGGGCCAAGGATGGCCCATCGCGGCGGCCCACGGTCCAAAGCCGGAGTGAGGGCACACCGAGCCTAAGCGAGGTGCCGAGTGGTGGGGCAAAGACCTTTTGCTTACTTTTG
>NZ_JACAPM010000016.1:0-10247 GCF_013385695.1 Pseudomonas sp. D8002 | reverse complement strand
CCCTAAGTGGCCGTTACCGCAGGAATGGATATGTACGCGGTAAGCTTCAAGATCCCGGTCGCCTACCAGTCCGCTTTCGCGAGCAAGCCAGCTCCCACATTGGGTCTGTGGTGTGACAGATGGATCTGCTGGGGCTGGAATACCGCTATCGCAGGCAAGCCAGCTCCCACAGA
Source organism: Pseudomonas sp. D8002 (assembly GCF_013385695.1). NCBI lineage: Bacteria > Pseudomonadati > Pseudomonadota > Gammaproteobacteria > Pseudomonadales > Pseudomonadaceae > Pseudomonas > Pseudomonas sp. D8002. Next base: position 10,074 of record NZ_JACAPM010000016.1, on the reverse strand, counting down.
GGACATGTGAACGCAGGTTCATTGCTCCGCTCCCGGAGCGCCCGCCTTGGCCTCTTGCTGAGCCTGACGCCGCTGCAACTGCTCCCGATCAAACCCCTCGATATACACCTGCGCCGCCCGCCCAACCGGTGCGGCCATCGCAGGCCCCGTCGCCCGCCCCTGATTCAAATCCTGGCGCTGCTCCACCATCTGCATCAAATTCAGATTGTTGGCGCAGCCCAGCGGCAAGGTCGCCTTGAAATCCTCGTCCAGTCCAATCTCGTCCTTGGCCGGCGGCTGCTGGCACTGGCTTGGCACCCCGTCCGCCTGATACTGCGGCGAGTAATACACCGGCGCCAGATGCGTCTTGCAGCCCACCACCAACAGGGGCAAACACATCAACAAACGCGAAACTTTCATGCCATGCCCCCTCATCAATTCATGTAGAAACCAAACGCCCCACCACTGCGCGGCCCCGCCGCTGCGGCGGTCGCAGGCTGCGCATCCAGCGGCGTGGCCAGGGTGCGACTGCGCACCGGCTCCACGAGGTACGGCGTAATCAAAATCACCAATTCGGTTTCATTGCGCTGAAAACGCTTGGAGCGAAACAGGTTGCCCAGGATCGGCAAGTCCCCCAGCAACGGCAGCTTCTCGATGTCCTGGCTGCTCTCACGCTGGAACAACCCGGCAATCGCAAACGTCTGCCCGCTGCCCACTTCCACCCGCGTATCGGCGCGGCGCACGCTGAACGACGGCACATGGAAATTGCCGAAATCCACCGTGCCGCCACTCACCACACTGCTGACCTCCGGGCGCACTTGCAGGGCGATCCGGCCGTTGGGCAACAGCGTCGGGTTGAACAGCAGCGACACGCCGAACGACTTGTATTCGATCCCCACCAGGTCCCGATTCACCGGCACCGGGATCGCCACTTCGCCGCCCGCCAGGAAGCTCGCGGTTTGCCCGGTCATGGCGGTGATGTTCGGCTCGGCCAGGATTTGCAGGATCCCGTTGGCCTGCAACGCGTCGAGCATGCCGTCGATATTGGTATTGCCCGAGCCGCTGCCCGCCGCCGCCAGGCCACCGGCGGTGGCGGCGGCCAGCGGTCCGCCGGTGATCAGGCCAAAGGAGAACGTGCCGTTGCTGAACATGGCGTTCCAGTTAACCCCGTAGTGCAGCAGTTCCGAGCGGGACACTTCGGCGAAGCGCACACGCAAGTTGACCTGGGCTGCACCGGCGTACTCAGTGGTGTTGACCGCGCTCTGGAAGCCCTGGCCCTGTGGGTTGAGCAAGGCATTCAAATCCGTCGCTTCTCCAACCGAACGCACCGTGCCCTTGGCGATCAATCGGTTACCGGCACCGCTGATCTGCGCGCCATTGCCGGGATGCAATTCCTGCATCGGCGCAGTCACTGCCTGGGTCGCGCTACTGACCGCCAGGCTCAGGCTGGCAAGCTGTTTGCCGTCGCTGCCGAGGGCAATCAGGCTGGTATTGCCCGGCGCCTTGCCGAAGATATAGATCACCCCGGGCGACACCACTTGCAGGTCGGCAATCCCCGGCTCGGCCACCAGTACCGACTCCACCGGGGCCACAAAATGCAGGATCCGGCCTTCACCGGAGGCCAGGTTGATAGACCCCTGGGCACCGTTGGCGATGTCCTGGGCACTGCAGAAAAACGAGGTCAACGTCAGCAACAGCAGACAAAAACGGATCATGAGGCAGACGCCAGGGAAGTGACGGAAGCCGCGGCAGGTGCACGGCGGTTGGAGATATCGGTAAGGCTGATGGTCACCAGCGCTTGCAGGTTGTATTCGGTGGCCAGTTCGCGAAACGACAACACCGCCAGCTCCAGTTCACCGCGCAGCACCAGGCGCCGCAGGCTGCGGCGCAGTTCCGGGTGCACCAGCAATACCGCACTGTTGGCTTCAGTGGTTTTGTCGCAGGCCTGGCGCAGTTGGGCGAGCAACGCGCGGTTGACTTCCTCGGGGATCACTTCACGGCTGGGCTCCTGGCGACGCAGGGATGCACGCAACTGGTCTTCCAATCCCGGCGCCAGCACCAGGGCGCCAATCACCCGATTGCGGTCGGCGTACTGATGGCTGATCTGCCGCGCCAACCCTGCACGCAGGTGTTCGGCCAGGCGGCCGGCATCGGTTTCCCGGGCGCCCCACTCCACCATGGCTTCGAGCAAGGCCCGCTGATTGCGGATCGACACGCCCTCTCCCACCAGCAGGCGCAGGGTCTCGGCCACCCGCTGCAACGGCACCAGGCGCAGGGCTTCCTTGACCAGTTCGCCGTAGGTGGCTTCGGTGCGTTCGAGCAGCAGGCGGGTTTCCTGGATGCCGAGGAAGTCTGCGGCATAGCGGCGCAGGCTGCGTTCCAGCACGCCACGCAGGACTTCGTCCGGCAGCAGGAAACCGATGCCGGCGCTGCGCAGTGCGTCTTCGTGCTGACGCTCGATCCAGTGCGCGGCACGACCGTTGAGGGGCGAATCGGCTTGCAGGGTGGCGATGTCCAGCAACTGCACATGCACCGGATCGTCCTGCAACAGCAGGCAGTTGATCGGCATCTCGCCTTCGCTGACGGGTACGCCTTCCAGTGACACGCGGTAGCTGCCCGGCGTGGCCTTGGCGTCCATGTGAATGCCCGGCACCGGCATATCGACGCCGAGGTCGCTGCGAATGTCGTGACACAGCGCTTCGATGCGTTGGCTCAGTAGCTGGCGCGGGGCGCTGAGGGCCAACGCACTGCCGAGGGTCAGCAATACCCGAGTGTCGGGGGCCACGCCATAATCCTGCTCGGCCTGCACTTCAACCACCGGTTCCAGGGTCTCGACCAGCGCTTCAGGCTCTACCTGGTTTTCACGGGTATGACGACGGTACATCACGAAGGCAGCACCACCGAACACCAGCGACAACCCGAGGAACACCCAGGTCGGAAAGCCCGGTATCACGCTGACGCCGACCATGATCAGTGCGGTCAAACCGAGGGCGCGGTAGCTGGCACCCAACTGCTTGAGAATCTCGCTGCCGAGGTCACCCGCTTCGCCGTCGCTGTTGACCCGCGTCACCACGGTGCCCGCCGCTACCGAGATAAGCAGCGCCGGGATCTGTGCGATCAAACCGTCGCCCACGGTCAGCAGCGAATAGGTGTGCACCGCCGCGCCGAAGGCCATGTCGCGCTCGATCATGCCGATCAGCATGCCGCCCAGCAGGTTGACCGCGAGGATCACCAACCCGGCAATCGCATCGCCCTTGACGAACTTCATCGCCCCGTCCATCGCGCCGAACATCTGGCTCTCGCGCTCCAGGCGTGAGCGCCGGCGGCGGGCTTCGGCCTGGTCGATATCGCCGTTGCGCAGGTCGTTGTCGATGCTCATCTGTTTGCCGGGCATCGCATCCAGGGTGAAGCGCGCCGCCACTTCCGCGACCCGCTCGGCGCCCTTGGTGATCACCACGAACTGCGCCACGGTGATGATCAGGAACACCACCATGCCCACCACCACCTGGCCGGCAATCACGAAGTCACCGAAGGCCTTGACGATATGGCCAGCGTCGCCGTGCAGCAGAATCAAGCGGGTGGTGGTGATCGAAAGCGACAGGCGAAACAGGGTGCTGAGCAGGATCAGCGGCGGCAGCGCGGAGAATTCCACCGAGTGGCCGATGTAGAACGCCACGATCAGGATCAGGATGCTCAGGGCGATGTTCAAGCCGATCAGCATGTCCACCAGGTAGGTAGGCAGCGGGATGATCATCATCACGATCGCCATCAGCATGAACGCGACGATGATCACGTCGGTGCGCTGGGCGGCCATGCGCGCGATGCCGTTCAGGCGATTGAGCAGGTTCATGGCGCGGCTCTCCGTGCAGCGAGGTAGCGTTTGAAGCACTGGCGCGCTTCGTCCTTGCGTTCGCCGTACCACAGCGCCCGGGCACGCAGCAGCAACAGGCTGGCAGACTCACCCTCCAGCGCGACCAGCCGATCCAGGGCCGCGAGTGCGCGGGTGAAGTCGCCGCTGTCGGTGAACGCCAGCACCAGCGAGCGCAACAGTTGGCCATCGTCGGGCGCGACACTCACGGCAATCAGCAACATCACCAGCGCGCGCTGGGACTGGCCGTTGCGCCGGTACAGCTCGCCAATGCCCTTGAGCAATTGCACCGCGTCGTCGTTGTCCCGGGGCATCAGGCCTGGACCTCCGAGCGTTGTTGTTCGAGGGTGCGGCGCATCTCGATTTCCTCGCTGATCAGGTCGTGGGCCAATGCCTTGATCTGCGGCTCGGCGTCGAGGTTCGGCAACAGGTGCTGCATCACGTGTTCCAGCAGTTCCAGGGAACGTGCGCTGCCGAACAGCAGCGAGTCGACGCCGGCGGCGCTGGTGAGTTCTTCCAGGTCACTGCGCAGGGAGCGGCGGGACTGGACCTTGCGGGTTTTCAGCAACGCTTCGAAAGCCGTGGCCTGGCGCGAGTTGACCGGGCGGATCGCCTCGACCGGCGCGCTGCGCACGTCACTTGGAATCAACGGACGGGGTTCGACTTTCATCCCGGGGCCTTAGCTGAAAAAAGCAGCGTCATAGGGTGAAGGTGAAGCGTTCTTCGCCACGGGCGAGGATCACCTGGTTGTTCTCGATGCGCTCCAGTACCCAGTTGTCCGCCAGGGCCGCGCCGGGGTACAGGCGCTTGCCGCTGTCATTGATCACATAGGGGTTGGCGCCGAACCACACGGCTTGAAAGCGCACCCGTGGCCGGGCCGCATCTGCACGCACGGCGACCCGCGGGTTAAGCACGATCTGCTGGCCGTAACGCTGGTCGAAGGCTTGTTGCAGGGCGACCCATTGAGGCTTTTGCGCGCGCTCAAAGGAGCCGACGGCGTTGAGTTGGCCATCGATGTCGTTGACCTTCACGGCGTCCAGGTGGGCGGCCTGCAATTGCCCTTCGAACCAGGCCTTGGCCTCGGCACGGGAAGGCTTGGCTGCGGTTGTTTCGGCAACCGGCATTACGGTTTGCGCTTGCGGTGGATCGTTGCGAAATGCCAGGGCGCCGGCGCATACAAAGAGCAACGCGGTGGCGATGATCCAGGGCGTTAACGTGCGTGTCCTCGCAGGGATTTTTTCAGGGCTGCCCGGCAGCGCCAGGCTCACACCCGCCGTGCCGATACGCAGTTGCAGCGGCAGCCGCGCGCGATGGCCGCTACCTTGGGGAATACGGATATCGCCGGCAGTGCCGGTGATCAGTACATCGCCGCCGAGGGCCTCGACGGCCACCTGGGCCCCTTCAAAACGCAGGCGCAGGTGCAACTCGGCAATCCCGGGATCGCTGAGCTGGAGGTCGGCCGCCAGGGCGGCGCCAAGGGTGTAGACCGGCTGGTCGAGCATCAGGGAACTGCCCTGGTGCAAACCGTGGGTCACAAGCAGGGTCGGCGCGCCGTTCGCGGCGGGCAGGCCCAGGGAAATCAAGGCTGTCATGGTTGGGTTTGCCCCCTTGAGAATCACAGGCCGCAACGACGCCTGTGCCGATCAACAACGGTGCAACGGGGTAAGGCAGGTATACGGGCAGCGCCGGCGCTGCCCGCATGGCGAATCAGTTCTGCGGACGCTGTTTGGTGGCGTCGAGCTCTGCTTTTTTCGCGGTGCTGATCTCGGTGATCTTGGCCGACTTCTCGATGGCCATGTTGAAAGTTGCTTCCATCTTCGCGATAGCGTCGTCGGCGCCGCCTGCACTTACTGGTGGAGTAGTAGCCATGTTCAATCTCCTTGCATCGATAGGGAAGTTAAGCCGCATGCAAACCGAAACAAACTCCCAGCGTCAGACAGTGAGTTGGCCATGCAGCCGTCGGTTTGCATGGGAACCATACTACTCACGAACAAAACGCCTTCGCTGTGAAAGCTTGTGAAACGTTCATGGCAGGTGCTGTGAAAAATCCGGCTCAACGTGCCGTTGAGAAAATCTCATCGCCGCGCGGGCGTGGAACTTTTGTTAAAAAACCAATACACGACGAGACCCAATGTTTACGGGGGCACAACCTGAAAAACGAACCAACTCGAACAATTTACGAGCCCGTTACCCTTGGGTAAAAACGTTGATCACTCAACAATTCCAGAAAATAAATCCGACAACTTCACACTTTTAACTAATAGCCATTTGCCCAACTTTGCAGATATTTCCATTTGTAACAAAACCGACTTGATCATCGCGTTTGATAGCTCGGCGCGGGTTAACCCAATAACACTTCGCAACTTTCGCCCGCCCCAGTTAGTGCACTTGCACTAAATATCGACTGATATAAAACAACTTCCAGGTGATCTATGACTGCGATCCCGAATGGCCTTGACCCTGCCGACAACAAAGGCCCGGATGGCTCCCGGAGCACGTTCGAAAAAGCCCTGTTCACCGCCGTCGACAAGCCGGTATTCGACCCCTCGAAAATCCGCGGGCCGTCCATTCCGCTGCCGTACCAGAACGTGCAGGCACCGGTGAACAACAGCATCACCTACACCCCGCTGGGCAGCGACAAACCGGTGACCCTCAAGCAGATCGACAACCCCAGGCTGTTTGAGCAATTGGTCAACCAGTACAACGCACAGCGAAGCGACGCGACCCTTGAGAAGAATCTGGCCGACAGCAAAGGCGCCGGCTACAAGGAGGCAGACGCCAGCACCGTGGCGCCTGGCCTGGGCAACTACAAGGCGATCGGCAGTACCACCGAATTGGGCCCGGGACTGATCCGCTACGAGACCAGTGCCGGCGACAAAATCGTGGTCAGCCAGAAGGAAACACCCGCGCTGTTCGCCCAGGTCAGCGGCGACTCGGCCAAGCTCTTTGCGATCAATGCCAGCCAGGCCGAGGGCTACCGCCTGGCCGGCCCCACGGAAACCATGGACCCGGCAGCGAATATCGGCCCGCCCGAAGAAGTCGGCCCGGGCCTGATTCGCTATACCACGGCGTCGGGCGACAAGGTGATCGTGTCCCAGGACATCACCCCCGCGCTGTACGACCAGGTGGCCAAACTGTATGCCGGCAGCACCGGCGCGGCGGGCGCCTCGGACACGTCCTGGATCGACACCTCATCGTTTGGCGTGTCGGGTGCCAAGGACTGGGACACCATCACCGGCAACACCAGCGGCACGCCGACCAAGGAAGAACTCGACCTGAACCGGCCCAAGGCGGCCGCGCAATTGCTCTCGCAAAACTGGGACGCCTGGGGCCTGCATGGCGCGCCGATCGACTTCGCCAACCCACCCACGACACTCCCCCCCGAGGCTCAGGCCGTACTCAAGTACGTGGCCAGCAGCCCGAGCCTGATGGCCGCGCTGGATACCGGCGGGCGTGGCAAGGCCGACAATGTGATCACCCATTCCGATGTCGACCATTTCATCGACAACGCCGGCAAGGACCTCGGCGCCGCGTCGAAATCCTATGGCAGTTTCCTAGGCAGCAAACCCGGTGACCTGGCCAAGGCGAATGCCAAGTCGGCGGCAATCCTGATGGCCAACGAGAGCCTGGCCGCTGGCGCAGGTCCGGCGATGCGCCCCGGTGACGCCAACCAGCGCAGCAACGACGGCATGCTGCGCAGCGACAACCTGCAAGCCTTGGGCAGCGATTTGGCCCTGAGCACCGAGCTGACCGGCGCAGCGGCCATGTGGTCCAGACCCGGGATGTTCCACGCACTGGAAACCGGCGGCGACAACCCCGCCACCGGCAAGTCGGACGGCATCGGCACCCGCGACAACATCGGCGCCTGGCTCGAAAAACAGGCACCGAAAACCGACAGCGACACCCTGACCTTCCTCGACGGTGCCGCCACTCGTGATGCCGTCGCCGGCGTCGACACCTCGGGCCTGACCGCCGACATCCTGGCCAACCCGCAGAACTACAGCGGCGAACAGAAAGCCGCGGTGCTGGTGCAGTTGACCGATGCACAAACCCGCCTGCTGGTCAGCGACTACGTGCCCCACGCCGGGTTGATGGACAAGTACACCTCGCCCCACTACGGCCTGAACCCCAACGAAGACAAAATCAAGGCACAGCTGCAAAGCGGCATCGAAACCCTCTCGGCCGACCCGGACGTGCAAGGCTTCCTGCAAAACAATCGCGGCCCGGCACTGGCCGACATCGTCGACAGCAACCCGGCGATGAAAGTCGCGATGCAGAACTACTACACCGACGACATCGAGACCGGCAAAAACCTCACCGACAATCTCAACGCCAAGGACCAGAACGGCAAGCAGATCGACATGGGCATGGGCCTGCAAAACGCGGCCAACGATACGACCATCGCCAACCTGGCGCTGGGGGGCAACGGCCATGTGGACCTGACCGGCATCGCCGACAAGGCCGGGCAAAGCGACAACATCCAGCAGTACTACAAAAACCAACTGGTGACCGGCAAGGCCTTTACCGACGCGGTGGCCGGCGGTATGGACCCGACCGTGGCGGCCAGCAGCTTCGCCGCCAGCACGGCCTCGGCCCAGGCCTTCCTCGGTGACAAGGCCTCGGCGGATGACGCCGCCACCTTGCAGGTGAATTTCAACGAAGCCCTTGGCGACGCCCTGCTCGGCGGTGCCACCACCGACACCCTGAACATCACCCTGGGGGACGGCAAGGGCAACTTCGACGAAGCCAAGGTCACTGCCGCGATCAACGACGCCCAGCAAAAAGATCCAGAGATGTTCGTCACCTCGGATGGCGGCAAGATCGACCCGGCGCAAGTGGTGTCGATGCTGCGTTCGGTATGGGACATCGGGCGCCAGGGCAACAAGATCGCCGACGCACTGCCCAAGGCCATCGAAGGCATGAAGTTCGGCGACGTCAGCCCGGCATTCAAGCAAGGCCTGCTGCACATCGGCAGCGCAGTGCTGATGAGCGGCGTGCTGATGGCCCGTTCGGCCAGCGGCAGCAATACGCCGGTGGCGGACGCGAACCGGGTATCCGCCGGGCTGCAATTTGCCGGGCTGTTGATGGAGGGCGGCACCAAATACGCCAAGGAAGCGGGTTACGGTATCACCTGGGTCAACCGCCCGGATGGCGGCACCATTGGTGATTTCCCCGGCAAGGTACCGGTGGGCAAGGGCCCGCTGAGCCCGCAGCAAATCGCCAACCTCGGCGCGGCCGGCAAGATCATTGGCTCGGCGGGCGGGATTATCGGCGGTGTGATCGGGGTGATTGGCGGTGTCGACTCGTTGAAAAAAGGCGACTACCTGAGCGGCAGTTTCTCGGTTGCCACCGGCGTGCTGGGTACGGGTGCGGCGGTGGCCGGGTTGGTGGAAGCCGGGGCCGGGTTGTACGGGGCCACGGAAATCGGCGCGGTGGCCGGGACCATCAGCGGGATCCTCGGCGGGGCTACGGCGATCCTTGGCGGGATCGGCAGCGCGTTCCTGCCCTTCGCCCTGGCTGATGCCCATGGCAAGGCGCAGGACGCGTTCTATGGCCAGCTTGCGCCGGTGCTCAAGCAATACGGCTTGACTGGCGGGCCTACGGAGCCGGGTGATTATCCTGAAGACCCGATCCCGGCGATCAACACCTGACCTTCCCTTGCAGCCTTGCGCGAAGGGAGCCGCGCGGGGTTGTGTTTTTGAACATGCACAAAGGTTAATCACATGACGTATTCACACCGCGGCCACCTTGAAGACAGCGCTATTGAAATCCACTTTGGCCCTTATCGACTGCTGCCCCGACGTCATCTGCTGCTGAAAAACGGTGAGCCGGTGAGCCTGGGGAGTCGGGCCCTGACGTTGCTGATTGCCCTCGCTTCGCGGCCTGGTGAGCTGTTGGAGAAGACCCAATTGCTGGACATCGCCTGGCCACGGTTGGTGGTGGAAGAGTGCAACCTGCGGGCGCAGATCAAGGCGATCCGCCGGGCGTTGGGGGATGATGATTCGGTGTATATCGCGACGGCGACGGGCCAGGGGTATCGGTTTGTTGCGCCGACCTGGGTGGAGCGTGGGGAGCAGAAAAAGCCGGTGGTGTTGGGGGTTTATAGCTGTCGGCGTTGTTTGGGGGATGAGGTGAGGCCGATGCACGGCGTGCGGCAGGAGAGGCTTAACAGTTGAGGGGGGGATTTGGATCGGGGGCATATCCATTATTTGGGTGATGGCTTATAT
>NZ_JACAPM010000015.1:296-185535 GCF_013385695.1 Pseudomonas sp. D8002 | reverse complement strand
GGGCTTGCTCGCGAATGCAGTGTGTCATTCAGCACATCAGTGACTGAACCACCGCATTCGCGAGCAAGCCCGCTCCCACATTTTTTTGAGTTTCAGTGTGGCTTACAGCTCGCCCAACGCATCGATCAGCGCCTGGTTCTGCTCCGGCGTGCCAATACTGATCCGCAGGAACTGGGCAATCCGCTCCTGCTTGAAGTGCCGCACAATCACCCCCTGCTCCCGCACCTTGGCCGCCAGCCCTGCAGCGTCGTGCCCTGGATGCCGGGCAAAGATGAAGTTGGCCGCCGACGGCAGTACTTCAAACCCCTTGGCCTGCAGTTGCGCCACCAGCTTTTCACGGCTATCGATCACCAACTTGCAGGTGTTCCGGAAGTATTCGCGGTCTTCAAAAGCGGCGGCCGCGCCGACAATCGCCAGACGGTCCAGCGGGTAGGAGTTGAAGCTGTTCTTGACCCGCTCCAGCGCCTCGATCAGGTCCGGGTGGCCCACGGCCAGGCCCACCCGCAAACCGGCCAGGGAGCGCGATTTGGAAAGGGTCTGGGTCACCAGCAGGTTCGGGTAACGGTCCACCAGGCTGATGGCGGTCTCGCCGCCGAAGTCGATATAGGCTTCATCGACCACCACCACCGAGTCCGGGCTGGCCTTGAGGATTTGCTCCACGGCGTCCAGCGCCATCACGCAACCGGTCGGCGCGTTCGGGTTCGGGAAGATGATCCCGCCGTTGGGCCTGGCGTAGTCCGACACGCGGATCTGGAACTGTTCATCCAGCGGCACTGCGTCGAAGGCAATGCGGTACAGGCCGCAGTACACCGGGTAGAAGCTGTAGCTGATGTCCGGGAACAGCAGCGGCAGGTCGTGCTGGAACAAACCGTGGAAGATGTGCGCCAGGACTTCATCGGAGCCGTTGCCGAGGAACACCTTGCCCGCGTCGATCCCGTAGTACTTGGCCACCGCCTGCTTGAGCAGGTCGCTGTTGGGGTCCGGGTACAAACGCAGATTGTCGTTCAGCTCGGCCTGCATGGCAGCCAGCGCCTTGGGCGATGGGCCGTAGGGGTTTTCATTGGTGTTGAGTTTTACCAGCTTGGTCAGCTTCGGTTGCTCACCGGGCACGTAAGGCACGAGATCCTTGACGAGCGGGCTCCAGAATTTGCTCATGTTTCAGTTCCCCTGCTTATCGTCAACGATGCGGTATTCGGCGCTGCGGGCGTGGGCGGTCAGCGACTCGCCACGGGCCAGCACGGAAGCGGTCTTGCCCAACTCCGACGCGCCCTCTGGCGAGCAGAAGATGATCGACGAGCGCTTCTGGAAGTCATACACGCCCAGCGGCGAGGAGAACCGCGCAGTGCCCGACGTGGGCAGCACGTGGTTGGGACCTGCGCAGTAGTCGCCCAGGGCTTCGCTGGTGTGGCGGCCCATGAAGATCGCGCCGGCGTGGCGAATCAGCGGCAGCCAGGCTTGTGGGTCGGCGACGGACAACTCCAGGTGTTCCGGGGCGATACGGTTGGCCACTTCGATGGCCTGCTCCATGTCGCGGACCAGGATCAGGGCGCCACGGCCATTGATCGACTTCTCGATGATCTCGGCGCGCTCCATGGTCGGCAGCAGCTTGGCGATGCTGGCGGCGACCTTGTCCAGGAATTCGGCATCCGGGCTGACGAGGATCGCCTGGGCGTCTTCGTCGTGCTCGGCCTGGGAGAACAGGTCCATGGCGATCCAGTCCGGGTCGGTCTGGCCGTCACACACCACGAGGATTTCCGAAGGGCCGGCGATCATGTCGATGCCGACCTGGCCAAATACATGGCGCTTGGCCGTGGCCACGTAGATGTTGCCCGGGCCAACCACCTTGTCGACCTTCGGCACGCTTTCGGTGCCGTAGGCCAGGGCCGCTACCGCTTGGGCGCCACCGATGGTGAACACGCGATCAACGCCCGCGATGCAGGCCGCTGCCAGCACCAGTTCGTTGATTTCGCCGCGCGGCGTAGGCACCACCATGACCACTTCGGTCACGCCGGCCACCTTGGCCGGAATCGCGTTCATCAATACCGAGGACGGGTACGACGCTTTGCCGCCCGGCACGTACAGGCCAGCACGGTCCAGCGGCGTGACCTTCTGGCCCAGTACGGTGCCGTCGGCCTCGGTGTAGCTCCAGGAATCCTGTTTCTGTTTCTCGTGGTAGCTGCGCACCCGCGCGGCCGCCACTTCCAGGGCTTCGCGCTGGGGCGCGGTGATGCGGGTCAGCGCCAGCTCCAGGCGTTCGCGGGGCAGGATCAGGTCGGCCATGGAGGCGACATCCAGGCCATCGAACTGCCGGGTAAAATCAACCAGCGCCGCGTCACCGCGCTCGCGCACGGCCTTGATGATGTCGAGCACCCGCTGATTGACCGAATCGTCGGACACGCTTTCCCAGCTCAGCAGATGATCCAGATGATGGGCGAAATCCGGGTCGGCAGCGTTGAGTCGGGCAATTGCAGTGGACGTGGTCATAGCGAGGGCCTCATAGGAATGGCAAAAATGCTCAGGCGCCGAAAGTTAGCAGTCGATCCGCTTGGGCACCTGAGAATTCTGGCTATGAGGCGGATAGACGGGCGCGGCTTGGGGCCGCGCGGGTGAGTCAACCGCGGTGTCGAGACTCCACTGCCTTGCGCAGGGTGTCGATCAACGCCTGGATACGGGCGTGCTGCATTTTCATCGAAGCTTTGTTGACGATCAGCCGGGAGCTGATGTCGGCGATAAAGTCCTGGGGCTCCAGGCCGTTGGCACGCAGGGTGTTACCGGTGTCGACCACGTCGATGATCTTGTCGGCCAGGCCGATCAGCGGTGCCAGCTCCATCGAGCCGTAAAGCTTGATGATGTCGACCTGGCGGCCTTGCTCGGCGTAGTAACGCTTGGCAACGTTGACGAACTTGGTCGCCACCCGCAGGCGGCCTTTAGGCTCGACGTCACCGACACGGCCGGCGGTCATCAGCTTGCACAGGGCGATACGCAGGTCCAGCGGCTCGTACAGGCCCTGGCCGCCGTATTCCATCAGCACGTCTTTGCCCGCGACGCCGAGGTCGGCCGCGCCATGTTCAACGTAAGTTGGCACATCGGTGGCACGCACGATCAGCAGGCGAACGTCGTCCTGGGTCGTGGGGATGATCAGCTTGCGGCTCTTGTCCGGATTCTCGGTCGGCACGATGCCCGCTTCAGCCAGAAGCGGCAAAGTGTCGTCAAGGATGCGGCCCTTGGACAGTGCGATGGTCAACATGGGAAACGTCAGTCCTTCATCAGGCTATTGCTGTCCGGTCGCAATCGGCGCCAGACACAGATCGAGGCCATTACAGCCTCGACTTGAAACCAATCAGCTAACAGCATACATCGTCATGTGGCGAGGGAGCTTGCTCCGGCTGGGGCGCGAAGCGGCCCTGATCTTTGTTTAAAAAGACTGGGACTGCTGCGCAGTCCAGCGGGAGCAAGCTCCCTCGCCACAATGAACGTGTTTGCAGTTCCTGGAACTAGCCCGGTACGCGGCGGATTTTCGCGCCGAGCATCTGCAGCTTCTCTTCGATGCACTCGTAACCACGGTCTATGTGGTAGATGCGGTCGATGAGGGTGTCGCCGTCAGCGCACAACGCCGAGATCACCAGGCTGGCGGAGGCACGCAGGTCGGTAGCCATCACTGGCGCGCCCTTGAGCTTCTCGATGCCGGTCACGATGGCGGTGTTGCCTTCGACCTGGATCTTGGCGCCCATGCGGTGCAGCTCGTACACGTGCATGAAGCGGTTTTCGAAGATGGTCTCGATCACGGCACCGGTGCCTTCGGCAATCGCGTTCAGGGAAATGAACTGCGCCTGCATGTCGGTCGGGAACGCCGGGTACGGAGCGGTACGCACGTTAACGGCTTTTGGCCGCTTGCCATGCATGTTCAGCTCGATCCAGTCTTCACCGGTGGTGATCTCGGCGCCGGCTTCCTTGAGTTTTTCCAGGACGGCTTCGAGGATGGTCGGATCAGTGTCCTTGACCTTGACACGGCCACCGGTGACGGCAGCCGCGACCAGGTAGGTACCGGTCTCGATGCGGTCCGGCATCACCTTGTAGGTAGCCGAATGCAGGCGTTTCACGCCATCAATGGTGATGGTGTCGGTGCCGGCGCCGGTGATGTTGGCACCCATGGCGATCAGGAAGTTGGCCAGGTCGACCACTTCCGGCTCGCGCGCGGCGTTTTGCAGCACGCTGCGGCCATTGGCCAGGGCAGCGGCCATCATGATGTTCTCGGTACCGGTCACACTGACGGTATCAAAGAAGAAGTTTGCGCCACGCAGGCCGCCTTCCGGCGCCTTGGCCTTGATGTAGCCGCCTTCGACGTCAATGGTTGCACCCATGGCTTCGAGGCCACGGATGTGCAGGTCCACCGGACGCGAACCGATGGCGCAACCGCCAGGCAGTGCGACTTCGGCTTCGCCGAACCGGGCAACCATCGGGCCCAGTACCAGGATCGAGGCGCGCATGGTTTTCACCAGCTCGTACGGTGCGATCAGGGTCTTGATGGTGCGCGGGTCGATTTCGACGCTGAGTTTCTCGTCGATCACCGGCTCGATGCCCATGCGACCGAACAACTCGATCATGGTGGTGATGTCATGCAGGTGCGGCAGGTTGGCCACGGTAACCGGGCCATCGCACAGCAAAGTCGCTGCCAGGATCGGCAGGGCGGAGTTCTTCGCCCCGGAAATACGGATCTCGCCGTCAAGACGAGCACCGCCGGTAATAATCAATTTATCCATAAGAATCTCGACGCCTTGGGGGCTCAGGTGCGCTCGGCCCAGGCCGCGCGGCTGAAAAATTTCATAGTGACCGCATGGATGCTGCCATCGGTGATCCACGGGTTCAAATGGGCATAGATCTGCTGCTGACGCTTGACCGGGCTCAATGCCGCCAGTTCATCGCTAATCACGTTCAGCTGGAAATTGCAGCCTTCGCCCTCAACTTCAACATTAGTTTCGGGCAGCTTTCCTTCAAGGAAGCTTTTAACTTCTAGGGCCTGCATGATCAACCTCTATGGGCGCCCAGTGCGCGCGGGTCGCACATCATACAAAAAAGCCCCGCGCCTGCGAACCCCGCATAGCAGGACTCTGACGGGGGGCTTCTTTAATAATGTGTATTAAGGATGCGCCAACAGCTCGGTCAGACCGGAAACCTCAGCGATTTCACGCATGTCTTCGGGCAATGCACGAATGCTCACCGGCTTTTTGACGGCCTGCGCATCGCGCATGAAACACAGCAGCAACGACAAGCCGACGCTGCTGGACTTCACCACCGCCGAGCAGTCCAGCACCAGCGCAGGAGCGGTACTGGCATTGATCAGCGCCTGGCCCTGCTTGCGCAGGGCGGGTCCAGTGCTGTAATCCAGCACGCCGCTGAGCAACAGCTCACCGGACTCGCCAAGGCGAATGGCCGACTCGGTCATTGGGCAGGCTTCCCGGCAGCTTTGTCGGTTTCTTCCTTGGCCTTGGCCACTTCACCAGCCCAACCGTTGATGGTTTTGTCCAGGTCGTTGCCATTGCGCTGCATGGCATCCGCGAACTGGTCACGGAACAGCTTGCCAATGTTGATGCCGTTGATGATCACGTTACGCAGTTTCCACTCGCCGTTGACCTTCTCGAGCGTGTACTGCACAGGGTAGACCGCGCCGTTGTTGCCCTTGACGCTCATGTTGACGCTGGTGCGGTCACCCGACTCATCCCCGGCAGGGGCGACGGTAATCCCCTGGTTGTTGTACTCCAGCAGGGCATTGCCGTAGAACTGGAACAAGCCCTTCTTGAAGTTTTCCTGGAAAGTCTGCATCTGCGCAGGCGTAGCCTTGCGCGAGTACTTGACGGTCATGATGCTTTTGGAAATACCTTCAGCATCGACAACAGGCCCGACAATCGTGTTCAGCGCGTTATAGAACTGACTCGGGTCCTGCTTGTACTTTTCCTTGTTGGCACTCAGGTCAGCCAACATCTTGTTGGTGGTGTCCTGCACCAGGTCATGTGCAGAGCCGCCAGCAGCGGCGTTAGCCATCAACGGCAGTGCCGCGAGCAGTACCAACAGGCCACGTCGCAAAGTAGAGATCATGAACACATTCCTCATTTGGCGTCTTTATTGACGGTATTGAGCAGGAATTTACCGATCAAGTCCTCCAGCACCAACGACGACTGTGTGTCATGAATGGTCGAACCATCCTTGAGCAGGGCAGATTCCCCGCCGACGCTGATGCCGATGTACTTCTCGCCCAGCAGGCCAGCGGTGAGGATAGACGCAGTGGAGTCAGTCGGCAGGTTATCTACCTTCTTGTCCACCTGCATGGTCACACGGCCGGTGAAGCTGTCGCGGTCCAGATCGATTGCCGTGACCTTGCCGATGGTTACACCCGCCATGGTCACTTTAGCTCTGACAGTCAAACCGGCGATATTGTCGAAGTAGGCGTAAAGTTTATAAGTATCGGCGGTGGGGCTGGCCGATAGGCCGCTGACTCGCAGGGCGAGCAACAGTAAAGCCAGGATGCCAGCCAGCAAGAAAAGGCCGACACCGATTTCCACAGTGCGGTTTTGCATCAGAAATCTCCAAACATCAAGGCGGTCAAAATGAAGTCAAGGCCCAGTACCGCCAGCGAGGCGTACACAACGGTCTTGGTGGTGGCGCGACTGATCCCTTCTGAGGTGGGCTCACAGTCATAGCCTTGGAATACGGCGATCCAGGTCACTACAAAGGCGAAGACGATGCTTTTAATGATGCCGTTGAGCACGTCGCCGCTGAAGGTCACGCTGTTTTGCATGTTGCCCCAGTAGGAGCCGTCGTAGACGCCCAACCAGTCAACCGCCACCCATGAACCGCCCCAGATCCCGACCACGCTGAACACCATCGCCAGCAGTGGTAGGGAAATGAAGCCGGCCCACAGGCGCGGGGCAACAATGTACTTGAGTGGATCGACGCCGATCATTTCCAGGCTGGACAGCTGCTCGGTGGCCTTCATGTTGCCGATTTCGGCCGTCAGCGCAGAACCGGCGCGCCCGGCAAACAGCAGCGCGGTCACCACCGGGCCCAACTCACGCAACAGCGTCAGGGCAACCATCTGCCCAACAGCCTGCTCGGACCCGTAGCTGGAGAGGATATTGAAGCCTTGCAGCGCCAACACCATGCCGATGAACACCCCGGAGACCACGATGATCACCAGGGACATCACGCCCACGGAGTGCAATTGCTTGATCAGCAGGCCGAAACCGCCGCCAATACCGCCGCGGCCGAGCAAGGCATGAAACAGGAAAATCGTCGAACGCCCCAGCACACCGATGATATCGATGCCGGAGCGACCGAAAAGGCGAACCTTTTCGAGTAATGATGTCTTGCGCATCAGCGCTTCCCCAGAAGATCTGAGCGGTAGTCCGCTGCCGGAAAGTGAAAAGGCACCGGGCCATCGGGATCGCCGGTCATGAATTGGCGAATGCGCGGGTTGTCTGCGTTCATCAGTTCTTCAGGCGTGCCCTGCCCCAGCACCTGGCCATCGCCCACTACATATAGGTAGTCGGCAATGCTCGCGGTCTCGGCCAGGTCGTGGGAAACCACGATACTGGTGATACCCAACGCATCATTGAGCAGGCGGATCAAGCGTACCAGCACCCCCATGGCAATCGGGTCCTGGCCAACGAAAGGCTCGTCGTACATGAGAATCTGCGGGTCGAGGGCGATGGCACGCGCCAGGGCGACACGACGCTTCATGCCTCCGGACAACTCGTCGGGCATCAAATCGATAGCACCGCGCAGCCCGACGGCCTGCAATTTCAGCAACACAATGTCACGAATCATTTCATCGGACAGCTGTGTATGCACCCGCAGCGGGAACGCCACGTTTTCGAAAACATCGAGATCGGTAAACAACGCGCCGCTCTGGAACAGGACGCCCATGTGTTTGCGGGCATCGAACAGGTCACTGCGCGAAAGGGTCGGCAGGTTCTGGCCATTGACCCAGACTTCACCGGCGGAGGGGCGCAATTGCATGCCCATCAGGCGCAGCAGCGTAGTCTTGCCGCAGCCGGAAGGCCCCATGATGCCCGTGACTTTGCCGCGGGGAATGCGAATATCCACATTATTGAAGATGCTGCGCGTACCGCGCTTGAAGGAAAGGCCCTTCAGCTCGACCGCGTAGGCGTTATCGGCACTCATCTAAACTCCTTGGGATGCAGCCTTTCACTCAGACACTTTGTTTTCGACAAATGCTTGCGCCGAATAGACAAAAAGGCCGTGCGGACCGAACTGGCCGCGAACTATATCACTGCTGGTACAGCGCCCCCAAGGCCGGAACAGAGCTTGTTCAGAAACAGGACAGCTAAAAAATCCTGGCTGAGGTTCAATCTCAACCACAGGTGGATTGAATAAAGCCTGACGAACTTGTGTGAGGGAATTGATCATTACCGTTATAATCGCCGACTTTTCGTCAGGCTATACGATTTCAGACATGAGCCAATCCAGCGACCTTATTCAATCCGCACAACGCACCATCCGCCTCGAGCTTGAAGCCGTAGAAGGCTTACTGGCCCATATCGACGCGGATTTCGTACGCGCCTGCGAGATGATTCTGGCCAGCAAGGGCCGCGTAGTGGTGGTCGGCATGGGCAAATCCGGGCATGTCGGCAACAAGATCGCCGCCACCCTGGCGAGCACCGGGACCACCGCGTTCTTCGTGCATCCGGCCGAAGCCAGCCACGGCGACATGGGCATGATCACCCGGGACGACATCATCCTGGCACTGTCCAACTCCGGCACCACCAACGAAATCGTGACCCTGCTGCCGCTGATCAAGCGCCTGGGTATCCAGCTGATCAGCGTGACCGGCAACCCGGACTCGACGCTGGCTAAAGCCGCCGAAGTGAATTTGAACGTGCACGTTGCCCACGAGGCCTGCCCGCTGAACCTGGCACCGACCTCCTCCACCACCGCCGCCCTGGTCATGGGCGATGCGCTGGCCGTGGCATTGCTGGAAGCCCGCGGGTTTACCGCCGAAGACTTCGCGTTTTCCCACCCGGGCGGCGCCCTTGGCCGTCGCCTGCTGCTGAAAGTGGAAAACGTCATGCACGCCGGCGACGAGCTGCCACAGGTGCCACGCGGCACCTTGCTGAAAGATGCCTTGATGGAAATGACCCTCAAGCGCCTGGGCATGACCGTAATCCTGGAGTCCGACGGGCGGCTGGCCGGGGTCTTCACCGACGGCGACCTGCGCCGCACCCTGGACCGCAACCTCGACATCCAGACCGCCACCATCGACGAAGTCATGACGCCTCACGGCAAGACCGCACGCCCTGACATGCTCGCGGCCGAAGCACTGAAGATCATGGAAGACCACAAGATCCTGGCGCTGGTGGTGGTCGACAGCGACGACCGTCCGGTTGGCGCCCTGAACATGCACGACTTGCTGCGTGCGGGAGTGATGTAGATGACCACCGACCTGATGCAACGGGGCAAGCACATCAAGCTGGCGATTTTCGACGTCGACGGCGTGCTGACGGATGGCCGCCTGTACTTTCTGGAAGACGGCAGCGAATTCAAGACGTTCAACACCCTCGACGGCCAGGGCATCAAGATGCTGATGGCGGCGGGCGTGCAAACCGGCATCATCAGCGGTCGCAAGACCCCGGTTGTGGAACGCCGCGCACAAAACCTGGGTATTCCTCACCTGTATCAGGGCCGCGAGGATAAACTGGTGGTTCTGGACGAGCTTCTTGGCCAACTCAACCTAAGCTATGAGCAGGTTGCGTACCTGGGTGACGATTTACCCGACCTGCCGGTGATTCGCCGGGTCGGCCTGGGCATGGCCGTGGCCAATGCGGCGGCGTTCGTTCGCGAACACGCCCATGGTGTAACCACCGCCCGCGGCGGCGAAGGCGCCGCCCGCGAGTTCTGCGAGTTGATTCTGCGCGCCCAAGGCAGCCTTGAAGCGGCCCACGCCGCCTACCTATAGAGCGTTTTATGCTGAGTAAAAAGATTCGCAATTTCCTGATACTTGCAGTCATCGCCGCGGTTTTCCTCGCGGTCGGCTACTGGAATATCAGCCCGGAGCGCTTCCTCGACAAGCCGGTTGCACAGGTTGACGAGAGTGCTATCGACTATTACGCCATCAACGCCCACAGCATCCAGTACCTGCCCGATGGCAAGGTCCAGTATGAAATGACCTCCGACAAGGTCGAACACTTGAAGGCATCCGAGGTCACTTTGCTGACCAAGCCGGACATGAACCTGTACCGCGGCGCCGAATTTCCATGGCACGTCACCAGCGAGCGTGGCGAGGTCAACCCGGACGGCACCCAAGTGGAACTGATTGACTCGGTGCGGGTAGCCCGCACTGACGCCAAGAACCGCGACACCATTATTACCAGCAGTCGCATGACCGTATTCCCACAGAAGCAATATGCGCAGACCGAGCAAGACGTTAGAATTGACGGCGCTGGCGGTGTATCGACTGGCAAGGGAATGAAAGCGTATTTGAAAGAAAGCAGGATACACCTGCTATCGAACGTAAGAGGACAGTATGAGGCTCGTTAAAACCCTCCCTATTTTGCTCGGCCTGGGCGCAGCACTGGGAAGCGTGAGCGCCTGGGCTCTGCCGAACGATAGCCAGCAACCGATCCACATTCAGGCTGACGATGCGCAGCTGGATGACAAGCAAGGTATCGCGACCTACACGGGCAGCGTGATCATCACCCAGGGCTCGATGAAAGTGACGGGTAACACCGTGACACTGACTCGTACCCCGGCGGGCGATATCGACGTGGTCACTTCGGTGGGCAACCTGGCGTATTTCGAACAACTGCAGAAAGTGGGCGACCCTACGCCGGTCAAAGGCTATGGCAAGACGATCCAGTACCACGCCCAGCAAAACCGCATCGTGCTGATCGACCAGGCCCGGGTCATCAATGACGGCAACACCACCGACGGCGAAAAAATCGTCTACGACACGGTGAAGCAGATCGCCCAGGCCGGCCGTGCTACCGGCTCGAAAATCAGCACGCCGAAGCCGCGTATCGACATGGTTATCCAGCCGAAGCAGAAACCGGGCGCAGCCCAGCCGGCGCCGAAACCCGACGCGAAGAAGGCGAATTAATGGCAACCCTGAAAGCCCAGCATCTGGCCAAGGCTTATAAAAGCCGTCAGGTCGTGCGTGACGTCAGCCTGTCGATCGACAGCGGCCAGATCGTCGGTTTGCTCGGCCCCAACGGTGCCGGCAAGACCACCTGCTTCTACATGATCGTCGGCCTGGTGCAGGCCGATCAAGGCCGCGTCCTGATCGACGACCTGGACGTGAGCCACCAGCCTATGCACGGCCGTGCGCAAGCGGGTATCGGCTATCTTCCCCAGGAAGCATCGATCTTCCGCAAACTGTCGGTTTCCGACAACATCATGGCCATCCTCGAGACCCGCAAGGAACTCGACCGCGCCGGGCGCAAGAAAGAGCTGGAAAGCCTGCTGCAGGAATTCCACATCAACCACATTCGCGACAACCTCGGCATGAGCCTTTCCGGCGGCGAGCGTCGTCGTGTGGAAATCGCCCGTGCGCTGGCCACGGCGCCCAAGTTCATCCTGCTGGACGAACCTTTCGCCGGTGTCGACCCGATCTCGGTCGGCGACATCAAGCAGATCATCCATCATCTCAAGGCCAAGGGCATCGGTGTATTGATCACCGACCACAACGTCCGTGAGACACTCGATATCTGCGAAACCGCCTACATCGTCAACGATGGACAGCTGATTGCCGAAGGTGACTCTGCCACTATCCTGGCCAACGAACTGGTCAAGGAAGTGTATCTGGGTCACGAGTTCCGCCTGTAAACACGGTGGTATCAGGCCATTCGCCATGGAGCGCGGTAGTCAATAAAAACCTCAGTATTTTTATTGTTACCGCGCTCTAGGCAAAGCCCCCGATATCAGGCATATAATTTGCTTATGTTTGGCGCTCACGCGCCCTGTCGTGGATGGCGCATTGCGCCGGCGAATAAGGTGTTAAGCCCCTGCCATGAAACCATCGCTAGTCCTGAGAATGGGCCAGCAGCTGACGATGACACCGCAGCTGCAACAGGCCATCCGCCTGCTCCAATTGTCGACCCTGGACCTGCAACAGGAAATCCAGGAGGCCCTGGAGTCCAATCCGATGCTCGAACGCCAGGAAGAAGGCGACGACTTCGATAATGCAGACCCGCTGGCCGACAACATCGAGCAAAAGCCCAACCCCGACGTACAGGAACCCTCCTATCAGGAAACCGCCCCCACGGTGGATAACCTTGAGGAAGGCGAATGGAACGAACGCATTCCCAACGAACTTCCCGTGGATACCGCCTGGGAAGACGTCTACCAGACCAGCGCCAGCAGCCTGCCCAGCAACGATGACGACGAGTGGGACTTCACCACCCGCACATCAGCCGGCGAGAGCCTGCAAAGCCATTTGCTCTGGCAGCTGAACCTGGCACCGATGTCCGATACCGATCGCCTGATCGCCGTGACCCTGATCGATTGCATCAACAACCAGGGCTACCTGGACGAGACCCTTGAGGAGATCCTCGAGGCGTTCGACCCGGAACTGGACATCGAACTGGACGAAATCGAAGCCGTCCTGCACCGCATCCAGCAATTCGAGCCGGCCGGCATCGGCGCCCGCAACCTCAGCGAGTGCCTGCTGCTGCAACTGCGCCAATTGCCGGCCAAGACGCCTTGGCTGAGCGAAGCGCAGCGCCTGGTCACCGACTACATCGACCTGCTGGGCAGCCGCGACTACAGCCAGCTGATGCGCCGCATGAAGCTCAAGGAAGATGACCTGCGCCAGATCATCGAGCTGGTGCAGAGCCTCAACCCACGCCCGGGCTCGCAGATCGAGTCCAGCGAAGCCGAATATGTCGTGCCCGACGTGATTGTGCGCAAGGACAACGAACGCTGGCTGGTGGAGCTGAACCAGGAATCGGTGCCGCGCCTGCGGGTCAATCCGCAATACGCAGGTTTTGTGCGCCGCGCCGACACCAGCGCCGATAACACCTTCATGCGTAACCAACTGCAGGAAGCCCGCTGGTTCATCAAGAGCCTGCAAAGCCGCAACGAAACCCTGATGAAAGTCGCCACCCAGATCGTCGAGCACCAGCGCGGCTTCCTGGAATACGGCGATGAAGCAATGAAGCCGCTGGTACTGCACGACATCGCCGAGGCGGTGGGCATGCACGAATCAACGATTTCCCGGGTGACCACGCAAAAATTCATGCATACCCCACGGGGTATATATGAGCTGAAATACTTTTTCTCCAGCCACGTCAGCACCTCCGAAGGCGGCGAATGCTCGTCCACGGCGATCCGCGCGATCATCAAAAAACTGGTTGCCGCGGAAAATCAGAAAAAGCCGTTGAGTGACAGCAAGATCGCTGGTTTACTGGAGGCACAAGGCATTCAGGTCGCCCGTCGAACCGTCGCCAAGTACCGCGAGTCCCTAGGGATCGCGCCTTCCAGCGAGCGTAAGCGTTTGATGTGACGGGCGGGCCATAGCGTTCCAGTGGCGGGTATTCCTACCCGCCGCTTTATGCACTGGCAACGAAGGAGAAGCTGTATGCAAGTCAACATCAGTGGACACCATGTAGAAGTCACCCCTCCATTGCGCGAATACGTCGAGCTGAAGCTGAAGAAGCTTGAGGGCCATTTCGACAAGATCACCAACGTGCAGGTCATCATGAAGGTCGACAAGCTTCAGCAGAAAATCGAAGCGACACTTCAGATACCCGGTGGCGAAGTGGTCGCCAATGCCGAACATGAAGACATGTATGCATCAATCGACTTGCTCACAGACAAGCTTGACCGCCAACTTAAAAAGCATAAGGAAAAGCAGCAGAGCCTTCTTCAAGGCACTGGCCGCTAACACTCCCCACCCATGATCCGACTTGAAACCATCCTGACCCCCGGCCGTTCCCTCGTGAACGTGCCGGGCGGCAGTAAAAAGCGCGCCCTCGAACAAATTGCCAACCTGATCGGCCGCGAAGTGCCCGAACTGGATACGCAAGCTGTGTACGAGGCCCTGATCGCCCGTGAAAAGCTCGGCTCCACCGGCTTTGGCAACGGCATCGCCATTCCTCACTGCCGCCTGCAAGGCTGTGAGTCTCCAGTCAGCGCCCTGCTGCACCTGGACGCCCCTATCGATTTCGACGCCATCGACGGCGCGCCGGTCGACCTGCTGTTCGTGCTGCTGGTCCCGCAAGCTGCCACCGATGCGCACCTGGAACTGCTTCGGCAGATCGCCAGCATGCTCGACCGCAAGGACGTACGCGACAAACTGCGTAGTGCCTCAAGCAATGAGGCGCTCTACCAGGTTGTCCTGGATGAACAAAACGGGCATTAATCATGCGTTTGATCATCGTCAGCGGCCGTTCCGGCTCAGGTAAAAGCACGGCCCTCAATGTTCTTGAGGACAACGGCTTCTATTGCATCGACAACCTGCCCGCCGGCCTGCTACCGGAACTGGCGGAACGCGCGCTGATTCATACCGAGTTGGCGCAACCGCTGGTCGCCGTGTCGATCGACGCCCGCAACCTGCCCAGCCACCTCACACGCTTTCCTGAACTGCTCGAAGAAGTGCGGGCCAAGCATATCCATTGCGATGTGCTGTACCTGGACGCCGACGAAGAGACCCTGCTCAAGCGCTTCTCTGAAACCCGTCGCCGCCACCCGTTGAGCAGCCCTCATCGTTCCCTGGCCGAAGCCATCGAGGACGAGACCAAACTGCTGGGGCCGATCATTGACCTGGCCGACCTCAAGATCAACACCACCAGCCTGAACCTGTATCAACTGCGGGATGCGATCAAGCTGCGTCTGCTGAACCAGCCGGAGCCAGGCACGGCGTTCCTTGTCGAGTCGTTCGGTTTCAAGCGCGGCATGCCGGTAGATGCCGACCTGGTGTTCGATGTGCGCTGCCTGCCCAACCCGTACTGGAAGCCGGAACTGCGCGATCAGTCGGGGCTGGACCAACCTGTGGCCGAGTACCTGGCGGCGCAACCGGATGTCGAGGAAATGTACCAGGACATCTCCAGCTACCTGCTCAAATGGCTGCCGCGTTTTGCGGCCAGCAATCGGGCTTATGTCACCATCGCCATTGGCTGCACCGGCGGCCACCACCGATCCGTCTACCTGACCGAACGCCTGGGCAAGGTGCTGCAACAAACCCTCAAGAACGTCCAGGTTCGCCACCGCGACCTCAGCTGAAAGGAACACCCCCGCGATGCCCGCTCTGGAAATTGAAATCATCAACAAGCTGGGCCTGCACGCCCGGGCCTCGGCCAAGTTCGTCGGCGTCGCCGGGCAGTTCCCTTGCCAGATCCGCGCCGGGCGCACCCCGGAATCCATGGTCGACGGCAAAAGCATCATGGCCATGATGATGCTGGCTGCGGGCAAGGGCACGAAGATTCATTTGAAGACCGAAGGCGAGCAAGAGCAGGAAGCGATGGATGCCCTGGTAGCGTTGATCAATAATTTCTTTGATGAGGGCGAGTAGGTAATCGCCCCTCCCCTGCGTCAGTTGGACAGCAGTTTGCCGTTGAACAGAATCTTCAACGTCTTGACCGTCAGTACGGCCAGGGCGATCGTCAGGAAAGCCAGGATCAGATAGGCAATCGCTTCCAGGATCACGCTTCCTTTGGCATCGGCATATTTCAACGCAGCGTTGCTCAATGCCGCAATCGGAAAGCTGATTGCCCACCAGGCAGGAGAAAAAGGCGCGGCCTGACGGAATACTTTGAATGCCAGCACCCCAAACAGGAACAGGCCAAAGTAGAAGAGCACGCTGGCAAAATAGTCGACGCTGCCAAAGAAGTTGGTGTAAGCCAGAAAGCCGACTTCAAAGGGGGCGATAAGTATCATCAGCGAAGGTGTCATACCTTTGGCCATCACCGGCTCGTGAACCAGACGTGAAAAAATTCGCGTGAAGAACACCAGCGCAATCACACTCCCTACCGCCATCGCGAACAGATTGAACTCGTATGCCCACGCCATGGGCATGTGGGCACCTGTCACCGCGATGTCGAGCGCCGCCACCCCCGGGATCAGCCAGGCAGGCACCGCATATTGCGACTCCTGATTACCGGACAACAGTCGCGAGAGCACAATTGCCGCCAGGATCATGGTCAGCAGGCTACCCAACATCCAAAGCCCCTGGCTGATCAGGGTGCTAGCTGAACCTACGACTGCCGACAGCAGCAGCAACGCGATCGTCACCGTGCCAAAGAAATTTCCTGATATCGGGTGATTGAACTCGGCTTTGACCGCCGCAGGGTATTTAACCCATTTGGTGAGATACCCCGCCACCAGTGCGATAAACACCAGAATGGCAAACCCACCAATGACCGCTCCGATCATTTGCGCGTAAGCCACATATTCACTGGCGGACTGCCAGGCCAGGCTCAGGCCGGCCAACCCCATCACGGCGCCAAACAAATTGATGGGAAGGTTCTTGATGGACCCCGACCGCTCGCTCGATTCGACAGCGAAGGGGGGAAGTGGCGCGTTACAGATGCTCATGCGGGTCTCCGGTTGACGATAAAGCACGTGACGGACAGTGTCGCCTACCTCCCCTCTGTCCTATAGTGTCGCTTAACGACGATTTCAGCCATTTCCACTACGGAGACCGACACCATGCGAATTGCCCTCCTGGCGTTTCCCCGTGTGCAAATGCTGGATGTCGTCGGCCCTGCCGATGTGTTCGCTGAAGCGGCCAGGCAATTGGGTAATTCCCGTGCATACCGGATCTCGGTCATCGGTACCGTCGCCGGGCAGATCAAGGGAACCAATGGGCTTCGCCTGGCCACGGATGACTCCATCGAGACGTTCAAGGGGGCTATCGATACGCTGCTGATCGCTGGAAGCCCCAGCGTGAATGACGTGGCACACGACGCCCACCTGCGGGACTGGGTACGCTACCAGGCCACGCGCGTGCGGCGGATAGGCTCGGTTTGCAGTGGCGCTTTTGTGCTGGGGGCTGCTGGCTTGCTGGTCGGGCGACGCGTCACCACGCACTGGAATTCCAGTGCATTGCTGGCCAGGCAATACCCCGATGCCGTGGTCGAACCGGACAGCATTTTTATCCGCGACGGTAACCTGTACACCTCCGCCGGTGTGACGGCCGGTATGGATCTGGCGCTCGCGTTAGTCGAGGAGGACCACGGCCGTGATTTGGCGCTCAGTGTGGCCAGGGAAATGGTGATGTACTTCAAACGGCCGGGCGGCCAGTCACAGTTCAGCGCCCAACTGGCGGCACAGACCGCAGAGCGCACGAACATTCGCCAGATACAGACCTATATCGTCGACAACCTGGCCGCAGACCTGAGCGTGGCATTGCTGGCCCAGCGCGCTGACATGAGCGAACGCAACTTTGCCCGGGTATTCAAGGCCGAGGGTGGATTCACCCCTGCCGAGTTCGTGGAGCTGGCACGTATCGACCAGGCACGGCGGCTGATCGAAGGCTCGAATGTCTCGCTCAAACGCCTGGCCGATCAGGTCGGCTATGCCAATGTTGATGGGTTCCGGCGCGCCTTCGTTCGCCGCCTGGGCGTTACCCCCAGCGACTACCGCAAGCGCTTCTTGTAGAAGCGCGACAGCCTCAGCCCAACGCCGTATCCATCACCATCATCAAGCAAAACCCGATACACAGCCCCAGGCTGGCGAGCTTGTCATGGCCATTGCGCCGCGACTCGGGAATGACTTCGTGAGTCACCACCAGCAGCATGGCCCCGGCCGCCAGCGCCAGCCCCAGCGGCAACAGCACCTGAGCCAGGCTCACCAGCCAGGCACACAGCACCGCAAACACCGGCTCCACCAGCCCTGACGCCGCGCCGATCAGGAACGCCTTGACCCGCGACATCCCTGCCCCGGCCAGCACCAACGCAATCACCAGTCCCTCCGGCACATCCTGCAAGGCGATACCCATGGCGAGGCTGTCGGCATCCGGCATGCCGCCGCCTGCCGAGACACCCACGGCCATGCCTTCGGGAATGTTGTGGGCAATGATGGCGAACACAAACAGCCAGATACGCGGCGGTATCACCGGATGCTCCGGACTGCCCACCAGCATTTCCGGGGTGGCGCCGGAGACCTTGCGATCCACCAGATACAGCCCGAACGCGCCCAGCATGATGCCGAAACTGATCAATCCACTGGCAGCCCATGGCGTCAGCCCCAGGCTTTGGGCAGCCGCAATACCCGGCACGATCAGCGAAAACGCCGTAGCGGCCAACATCACCCCGGCACCGAAGCCGAGCAGCGTGTCGCTCACCGCCAATGGCATCCGGCGGATCACCAGTACCGGCACGGCACCCAGGGCGGTGCCGAGCGCGCAGATGGCCCCGCCCTGCAAGGCACGCAGGATGCGCGGTTCCAGGTCAAGCCAGGCCAGCCCTTGGGCCACCAGCAATGCAGTTCCTGCCAATAGCAGCAGCGAGCCAAACGCATAACGAAACATTCGCACGCTGCTGATCGCCAGTGTTTCAGTGCCCATAGTCGGCCTTAGATCTTGTTATAGAGGAGTTTCAGCCCAGCGCAGCCTGGTAGCGGCCGGCAACTTCCGGCCAGTTGATGACGCTGTAGAACGCATTGATGTATTCCGGACGACGGTTCTGGTACAGCAGGTAATAAGCGTGTTCCCAGACGTCCAGGCCGAGGATTGGCGTATTGCCGTTCATCAACGGGCTGTCCTGGTTGCCGCTGCTTTCCACCACCAGGGTCTTTTGCGGCGTCACGCTCAACCACGCCCAGCCGCTGCCGAAACGGGTCAAGGCAGCTTTGGTGAAGGCCTCTTTGAAGGCGTCGAAACCGCCCAACTGCTCGTCGATGGCGTTACCCAGCGCGCCGTCTGGCTTGCCGCCGCCCTTGGGCGACATGACAGCCCAGAACAACGAGTGGTTGGCGTGGCCGCCGCCCTGGTTGATCACCGCCGCCCGGAGTTTTTCCGGCAGTTGCTGGACGCTGGACACCAGTTTCTCCACCGGCCAAGCGGCAAACTCGGTGCCTTCGACGGCTGCGTTGAGGTTGTTGATGTAGGTCTGGTGGTGCTTGGTGTAGTGGATCTCCATGGTTTGCGCGTCGATATGCGGTTCAAGGGCATCGTAGGCGTAAGGCAAGGCCGGCAAGGTGTAGGACATATCAATGAGCTCCATAAAAAGGGCTGTTGCGGGTCGACGCATCCGATGGCGCCACGTTGCTGCCCAGCAGGCGGTGGGTACGTGGGTACTCACCGTGATCGCTGATGAAATTCAGCAGTTCGACGTAGGTCTTGCTGCTCTGGCGCAGGGCCGCTTCCCGCAATAGCGGGTTAAGACGGGTGTCTTGCATGGTCTGCAACAGGCGCTGGTGAATGGCGCAGAGGTATTCCGCGCTTTCTTCCGGCTGGTTCAGGCGCAAGTGCAGGTCGGCCAGGTTGTGATGGGAAATGACGCAAGCCGCCACCGCTTCGTCGGCATCCGCCCAGCGCTCAAACAACACTTGAGCCAGCGCCAGGGCTTGCAGGTAGGCCTCGCGGGCATCTACCAGCTCGCCCGCCATAAAGCAGCGATTGGCCCGTTCGATCGTGCGTTTCCAGTGCTCCATGGTGAGCCTCCAAAGCAGGGTCGGTGATTACACGCCGCCGGCCGTGAGCTTTTCCGGATCCAGCAGGATTTCCAGTTGGCTGCGGGGCAAGTCGGTATGTTCGAGCGCCACATCAATCACCGGACGGCCTTGTTGATAGGCCTTCTTGGCGATTTCGGCGGCCTTTTGGTAACCGATGATCGGGTTGAGTGCGGTCACCAGGATCGGATTGCGCGACAGCGCTTCCTTGAGCTTGGCTTCGTTGACCTTGAAGCTGGCGATGGCCTTGTCGGCCAGCAGGCGGCTGGAGTTGGCCAGCAACTCCAGGCTGCCGAGCAGGTTCTGGGCAATGATCGGCAGCATCACGTTGAGTTCGAAGTTGCCGGACTGGCCGGCGATGGTAATCACCGTGTCGTTGCCGATGACTTGTGCGGCAACCATGGCGGTGGCTTCCGGGATCACCGGGTTGACCTTGCCGGGCATGATCGAAGAGCCCGGCTGCAGGCCTTCCAGCTCGATTTCACCAAGGCCCGCCAATGGGCCGGAGTTCATCCAGCGCAGGTCGTTGGCGATTTTCATCAGGGACACGGCGGTGGTCTTGAGCTGCCCGGAGACCGCGACGGCCGTGTCCTGGGAGCCGATCAGCGCGAACAGGTTCTTGCCTGGGGTGAACTGGACGTGGGTCAGGCTGCTCAGTTGCTGGCTGAAGCGCGCTGCAAACTCCGGATGCGCATTGATCCCGGTGCCGACTGCAGTGCCACCCTGGGCCAGCGCCTGCAAGCTCGGCAGCAGGTCTTGCAGATGGCCGATATTGGCCTTGAGCTGCTGCGCCCAGCCATTGAGCACCTGGCTCATGCGCACCGGCATGGCGTCCATCAGATGCGTCCGACCGGTCTTGACGAAACGGTGCACCTCCTCGGCCTTGTGCTCGATCACCTGGACCAGGTGCAGCAGCGCCGGCAGGGTTTGCTCATGCAGCACCAGCGCCGCGCTGACGTGAATGGTGGTGGGGATGATGTCGTTGCTGCTCTGGCCGCAGTTGACGTGATCGTTAGGGTTGACCGGCTCGCCCAGCAAGCGGCTGGCGAGGGTCGCAATCACTTCGTTGGCGTTCATGTTGGAGCTGGTGCCGGAACCGGTCTGGAAGATATCCACCGGGAAATGCTGCATGAAATCGCCTTCCAGCAAGCCTTGGGCGGCATCAACGATGGCCTTGCCCTGGGCTTCGCTCAGTTGTTTCAGCTCGACGTTGGCTTTAGCGGCGGCAGCCTTGGCCAGGATCAACGCACGAATGAACTGCGCCGGCATGCGCTGGTGGCTGATGGGAAAGTTGTTCACCGCACGCTGGGTTTGTGCGCCATACAGGGCCTCGGCGGGCACTTGCAGTTCGCCCATGCTGTCGCGTTCGATACGGGTGTTACTCATCGGAAGATCCTTGCACCAGGTCAGAGTGAGAAATCGATGGCAGCAATTCGCAGGTCGCCAATTGCCAGGCAAAGGTCTGCCAGCGCTTGAGGCGGCAGGCACAGTGGGAAAGTTTTTCTAGGTCGCGCAACGGGCGCCAGGCCTGGTCCAGGCACATGGACCGCCAGTGCCAGGGCAAGGCGATGTCGGAGGCGGTGTCCAGCAGCAGGCGGAATGAGGTTTCGCCGATGGTCCACGGGTGGGTCGCAGTGCAACAGGCGAGGTACCGGCCTTCGGCCAGATAATGTTCGATCAGGCGGGGCTCGTCGGGAGCAAGGCCGCAACGAATCTGACGACTCATCCAACGCCAGCTTTCCAGGTAGGGATCCTCATGCAGGACAGAACTCATGATCCACACTCATTCGGTAATGATATTTATTATTAAATGATATTGAGAATCAAAACAAGAGCCTGAGGAAATCACTCGGAATTCCAGGCACAAAAAAAGGCGCGCCACCCAATGGGTGGCGCGCCTTCTTTATGGCGTCTGTCGGCGGATTAGCTGCCGGCGACTGTCATCTTTTCGATCAACACCGAACCGGTGCGGATGTTGCTGCGCAGTTCCAGGTCATTACCCACCGCGACAATCTGCTTGAACATGTCACGCATGTTGCCCGCGATGGTCACTTCCTGCACGGCGAACTGGATTTCGCCGTTTTCCACCCAGAAACCCGCCGCACCACGGGAGTAATCACCCGTGACCATATTCAGACCATGGCCCATCAACTCGGTGACCAGCAAGCCACGGCCCATGCGCCGCAACAGCGCCGCCTGGTCTTCATCGCCATGGGTGATGAACAGGTTGTGTACGCCACCGGAGTTGGCGGTGCTTGGCAGGCCGAGTTTGCGACCGGCGTAGGTGCCCAGCACATAGGACACCAGCTCACCGTTCTCGACGAACGGCTTGGCATAGGTGGCCAGGCCATCACCGTCAAACGACGAACTGCCCATGGCGCGCATCAGGTGCGGGCGCTCATCGATGGTCAGCCATTCCGGGAACAGCTTCTGGCCAATCGCACCTTCCAGGAACGACGACTTGCGGTACAGGTTGCCGCCGGAAATCGCCCCAAGGAAACTGCCGAACAAACCACCGGCCAGTTCCGCCGAGAACAACACCGGCACTTCACAGGTCGGCACCGGGCGCGCGCCCAGGCGGCTGGCAGCACGCTGCGCGGCACGCTGGCCGATGAGTACCGGGTCCATCAGCAATTCGCCCTGGCGGTTCACGTCGTACCAGTAATCACGCTGCATCTGGCCGTTGGCTTCGGCGATCATCACGCAACTCAGGCTGTGACGCGTCGAGGCATAACCGCCGATAAAACCGTGGCTGTTGCCGTATACGCGGCAACCCTGATGAGTACTCAAGGTGGTGCCATCGGCGTTCTTGATCCGGCTGTCGGCATCGAATGCCGCCGCTTCACAGGTCAAAGCCTGTTCAATAGCCTGTTCCGGGGTGATGTCCCAGGCATGGAACAGGTCAAAATCCTTCAAGTCCCGAGCCATCAGGGCTGCATCAGCCAGGCCGGAGCTTTCATCTTCGGAGGTATGCTTGGCAATCGCCAGCGCTGCTGCAACGGTTTCGCGAATCGCTTCCGGGCCGCTGGCAGAAGTGCTGGCCGAGCCCTTGCGCTGGCCCACGTACAAGGTGATGCCAAACCCCTGGTCGCGGTTGAATTCGACGGTTTCCACTTCCCGCTGGCGCACCGAAGTCGACAACCCCTGCTCCAGGGACACCGCCACTTCACAGGCACTGGCCCCCTGGCGCTTGGCCTCGGCAATGATCTGCTCGACTTGTTCCTGCAGTGCCGGTAACGCTTGCGGACCGACGCTTTGGGCTGCACTCATGGTTTTCTCCACTCAAATTCTGCTTTCGGTTAAGGCCTTCTAGCGACCGGGCCGGACAAGCGGCCCCCGACTGGTTATCATGGCGGCGTTTCTTTGCGGACTGCCACCATGGTTGATTCTTACGACGACTCCCTCGATGGGGAGAAAAGCAAATCTCAGGTCAAACGCGAGCTGCATGCTCTGGTTGACCTCGGCGAGCGCCTTACAACACTCAAGCCTGACTTGTGTGCAAAACTGCCATTGACCGACGCCCTGCGCCGGGCTCTGAACGATGCGCCCAAGCACACCGCGAATATCGCGCGTAAACGGCACCTCATGTTCATCGGCAAACTGATGCGCGACCAGGACACTGACGCCATTCTGACGTTGCTCGATCAACTCGATGCCTCCACTCGCCAGTACAACGAGCGCTTCCATAACCTGGAACGCTGGCGCGATCGCCTGATCGCTGGCGATGACGCGGTACTGGAGAAGTTCGTCATCGAGTACCCGGATGCCGATCGCCAACAATTGCGCTCCCTGATCCGTCAGGCCCAGCACGAACTGGCGCAAAGCAAGCCACCGGCCTCCAGCCGAAAAATCTTCAAATACATCCGTGAGCTGGACGATAGTCAACGCGGCCTGCGCTGACCCTCTTCCCCGGGTGGCGGCCTTCGCCACCCGAAGCTCCCGTTCTTACGACCCCGTGCCACCCACGGTGATCGCATCGATTTTCAAGGTTGGCTGGCCGACACCCACCGGCACCGACTGACCATCCTTGCCGCACGTCCCCACACCGCTGTCCAGCGACAGGTCGTTACCGACCATCGACACCTTGCTCATGGCTTCCGGGCCGTTGCCAATCAACGTTGCACCCTTGACCGGCGCGGTGATCTTGCCGTCTTCGATCAAATACGCCTCGCTGGTGGAGAACACGAACTTACCGCTGGTGATGTCCACCTGCCCACCACCGAGGTTGGCGCAGTAGATGCCGCGTTTCACCGAGGCGATGATTTCGGCCGGATCGCTTTCGCCGCCGAGCATGTAGGTGTTGGTCATGCGCGGCATCGGCAGGTGCGCGTAGGACTCGCGACGACCGTTACCGGTGCGGGCCACGCCCATCAGGCGCGCGTTGAGCTTGTCTTGCATGTAGCCCTTGAGCACACCGTTTTCGATCAGCGTGGTGCACTCGGTCGGGGTGCCTTCGTCATCGACGCTCAACGAACCGCGACGCCCGGCCAGGGTACCGTCATCGACGATGGTGCAGAGCTTGGACGCAACCATCTCGCCCATGCGCCCGCTGTAGGCGGAACTGCCCTTGCGGTTGAAATCACCTTCCAGGCCGTGGCCCACCGCTTCATGCAGCAGCACGCCGGACCAGCCAGAGCCCAATACCACCGGCAACGTACCCGCCGGGGCCGGAATTGCTTCCAGATTGACCAGGGCCTGGCGCAACGCTTCACGGGCATACCCCATGGCGCGGTCTTCGGTGAGGAAATAACGGTAGTCGGTACGCCCGCCGCCGCCGTGGCCACCGCGCTCGCGACGGCCATTCTGTTCGACGATCACGCTGACATTGAAGCGCACCAGCGGCCGCACATCCGCCGCCAGGCCGCCATCGGTGGAGGCCACGAGGATGCGTTCCCACACCCCGGCCATGCTTACGGTGACTTGCTGGATACGCGGGTCCAGGGCACGGGTCGCCGCGTCCACACGCTTGAGCAGCTCGACCTTTTCGGCGCGGCTGATCACTTCCAATGGGTTATCCGGGGCATACAGCTGGGCCACGTCCTGGGTGCTGAACGCCTGCACCGTGCCGTTTTGCCCGGCACGGGAGATCGAACGCGCTGCGCGAGCCGCCAGCCCCAGGGCTTCCAGGGTGATGGCGTTGCTGTAGGCAAAGCCGGTTTTTTCACCGGACTGCGCACGCACACCCACGCCTTGGTCGAGGTTGAAGCTGCCTTCCTTGACGATCCCGTCTTCCAGGGCCCAGGACTCGGAAATCTGCCCCTGGAAATACAGGTCGGCCGCGTCGATGCCTGGCCCGGCCAGATCGCCGAGGACCGTTTGCAAGCTTTCGATGGTCACGCCACCAGGCGCCAGGAGGTGTTCACTGACTGAGGACAACAACTCGCTCATAGGTTTGGCCTTAAATTCATCGTTCTGAAGCAGGTCGCTGTGCGCCCTGCGAGAAAAAGCGCCGGTGGCCCGCCACCGGCATGCGCGTCCGTATCGACGCCTGTTCGCTGCTATCGCGTTCGGCCAACAACACCGCCTCGCCTTGATCCTGTTGTGCCAGCACGCGCCCCCATGGGTCGATGATCGCTGCATGCCCGAAGGTTTCCCTGGGCCCCGGATGCACGCCACCCTGGGCGGCCGCCAGCAGGTAGCACTGGGTCTCGATGGCACGCGCACGGATCAGCACATCCCAGTGCGCGGCGCCGGTTACCGCTGTAAAGGCCGAGGGCGCGGTGATCAACTCGGCACCCGCAGCGCGCAATTCGCTGTATAGCTCCGGGAAGCGCAAGTCGTAACACACCGTCAGCCCCAGGCGGCCGACCGGCGTATCCGCGACGACCACCTGGCTACCATGAGCATAGTCATCGGATTCACGATAACGACCCCGGGCATCGGCCACATCGACATCGAACAGGTGCAGCTTGTCGTAGCGGGCAACGATTTCGCCCTGATCATCGATCAGCAGCGAGCAGGCATTGGACTTGGCGTTCGGCTGATCCTTTGGGGGCAGCGGCAAAGTGCCGGCCACTATCCATAAGGTGAGGTCGCGGGCGGTCTGTTTCAACCATGGCAGGATCGGACCTTCGCCCAAGGCCTCGGCGCGACCGATATCGGCCACATCGCGACGGCCCATGGCGGCGAAGTTTTCCGGGAGTACCGCAAGCCTTGCACCGCCCGCCGCCGCTTGCTCCAGCAGGCGCCGGGCCTGGGCCAGGTTGGCCAGCACATCGCTTTGGCTGACCATTTGAATTACCGCAAAGGACATGGGCCCACACTCCAGAAAAGGCATGAGGCCATGCTACTCCACAGGTACTCAGTTTGGCTTTTCAAATGGCTTGTCGAAGGTGATTTTCGGGTCCTTCCACGGGCCTTCTACCTTGTACTGCACGCTGGCGAAACGCGAAACACGGTCGCCAATCAGCTTGTCGATCAGGAACAGCGCCCCGCCAATGGCCGGCGCGCCGACGATCAATGCAGCAATCGGCAGGTTGTTGGTGACCGGCAGCGTCACCAGCAACTTGGCATCGACGCGGTCTGCCACCAGGTCCAGGGTGCCGTTGATCTCCAGGTTACTCGACGGGCCGGTCATGGTGATCGGCTCACGGGTTACAAACACGCCGTTACTGGCGGCCAGCAAGCCCTTGACCCGGTCATAACTCAAGCCCTTGCCAAGCAGGTCCGAGAAGTCCAGGCGCAACCGGCGACCGATGGAGTTGAAGTTCAGCAAGCCAAACACCCGCAGGGCCTGCGCACCGCCGTCCACTTCAACAAACTGGCCTTTGCGGAAACTGGCGTCCAGGCTGCCGGAGAAACGCTTGGGACCTACCCAGGCCGGCGAACCCGGCCAGCGGCCGTCCACGTCCACGTGAAAATCTTCGCTGGTCACGCTCGGCGCAAATCCCCAGCCCTTGAGCACGTCGCCAATGTTCTTGCCATCGAGGCGGCCCTTGTACCAACTGCTGCTGGCACCGGGTGCACCTTCCCAACCGCCGGCGCCCTGGAGCACCATGCCCTTGAGCCCCAGGTTCAGGCTGTTGAACGCCATGCCCCTGGTGGTCGGGCGAACTTTCAGAGACCAGGCACCTACCAGGTCCGGGCCCTGGAACAACTGGGCAATCGAGATATCCAGCGCGGGAATATCCTTGGGATCAACATCAGCCAATGGGTCCGGCGCATTTTCATCCGCCTGCACGGTCGGATCCACCGCAGGCAGCTTCACGTACTGCAGGTTGACTGCAATCGGCGCGCCCTTGGCGTCCGGCAACCCCACGGTACCCTTGGCCTGCTGGCTGTCGAACTGCAAGCCCCAGGCAGCGGGTTTGCGGTCCAGCTGCACGCTGACCTGGTCGAACTGGGTGCCGAAACCGGTCAGCTTGCCGACCTTGAAATCGGCCCCGCTCAACAACTGCTTGGCGCTGCCACCCGGGTCGTTGCCGGCGTAGCGGTCCACGAGCTTTTTCCAGGGGTCGATATCCAGCTCCGACAACACGCCGCGGATTCGCAAGCCCTTGCCGGCCGGCAACACCGCATCGCCATCTCCCAGGAACAGCTCACCCCGGCCGTCGGCGAAATTGTCCGCCGGGGCGGCGAAGGTGAAGCTGCCCAACTCGCCATAATCGAACCAGTAACGGCGCTCCTTACCCTGCAAGGTCATGCGGAACACACTGTCGCGGCCCTGGCTCGCCGGCATACCGAACGGCGCCGGCAGGTCCACGGCCACGCCCTTGAGGTTGGAGCTGACCATCAACTGGCTGTCGGCGCCATCGAGGTTGAGCTGCAATTGGTAGGGGATATCGCCGGACACCGGCAACGGCTGGCTGACCTTCAGCCAGTCAGTCAGCCGCTTGACGGTCACCTGCCCTTTCGCGGTGACGCGGGTGTTGAGGTCGCCTGGCTTGCCATCGGCGAAAATCTGCGCGGTGATCGGTCGGTCGAAGGCCTGGGCGCTGATGTTCTGGCCACTCAGGCCCTTGGCGCTGTCGAAGCGGAAATCACCCTTGAGCTGGCTCAGGTCCAGCGTAGGCTCGGCCAGTTGCAGGCGGGACTTGTCGGTCTTGAAATCCACCACGATCTTGGGATCGGCGCCCTTGGCCAGGGGAATATCCAGGTCCAGCTTGCCTTGCAGGTCGCCCTCGCCTTTCCAGCCGGCGAAGGTCGAGGCGGTGCCGATCGGCGCTTCCTGAAGGATTTTCAGGCCATCGCCCAGGCCACCGGCAAAGTTGCCGGTGAGCAGCAGGTGGCTGTCCTTGCCTTCGGGGGCGTGGGGAATGTTGACGTAGATATCATTGACCTTGGTGTCGAGCAGCTGGCCCTTGCTGGCCAGGATGCGCACGCCGCTTTCCTCGACAAACACTTCACCCTTGACCTTGCTCACGTGCGGCCAGCCCGGCTGGAATGCCAGCTCGGCATCATGCACCTTGAAGAACAGGCTGATATTGCGCGAGGCAGGCAGTGCGTCGTGGTTCAGCGAGCCTTGGTACTGGAAGAAGCCCTCGTCCACTGCCCCCTTGAGAATCGCAGTGCGCAGCCACTCATCGAGTGCCGGGCTCAACACCGCCGGCAGGTATTTGGGGGTGAAGCGCCCATCGCCGTCGACCATACCGACCCGCAGGTCCATGTAGTCTTCCTGGCTATGGTCGAAATGCAGGCGAATCAGGAAGTCGGCGGCGACCTTGCCCTCCTCGCCCAGCACCTTGATATACGGCGCGATCAGGGTGAAGCCTTCCTTGTCGAGCTTCCACGTCAGGCGGGCGTTGGCCTGGATGTACTGCCAGGGCTTGGCGAAGATCGGAAACAGGTGCAAGGAGAAATCCTTGCTGTCCATGCGCAGCTCACCCTTGCCCAGGTCACCGCTGATGCTGCCGCTGACATTGCGGGCTGCCGGCGCGCCGAAGTAAGC
Source organism: Pseudomonas sp. D8002 (assembly GCF_013385695.1). NCBI lineage: Bacteria > Pseudomonadati > Pseudomonadota > Gammaproteobacteria > Pseudomonadales > Pseudomonadaceae > Pseudomonas > Pseudomonas sp. D8002. The sequence goes on along the minus strand of NZ_JACAPM010000015.1, from coordinate 157,028 downwards.
GTCGAAACCAATACGGTCGAGGTTGGCCGCGAAGCTCACGCGCTGGTCGGTGGTGTCTTGAGGCCGATAATCCAGCGACACGTTCCGCAGCGTGCCAGTGGCCTTCAGATGATCCAGGGTGGTGGCCACGGCTTCCGGCAAGGGTGCCAAGGCGTGCAGCAATGGCGTGATCGGTGTCAGGTCGAGGCGATCGGCCTGCAGGTTCCAGACTTCCTGGGCCTTGTCGGTGGCCAGGGTTTGCTGCAGTTGCAGGCGCGATTCCCAGCGGGTGTCGCCGAGGTTCATTGCGAGCGAGTCAAACAGCACCTTGAGGCCGCTGTCACTGCGTTGCAGGTACGCAGTGAGGGCCAGGTTCTCAATATGAGTCGGCTTGCGATCGGCATAGCTGCCCTTGAGCTGCGGAGCGTTGAGGCGCACGGCGGCGCTTTGCACGGTGCCCTTGGCCCAGGTCAGCCAGAATTCGCCGCCAGCCTTGAGTTCGGAAAGTTTCCATTGCTGGGTCAGTTTTGCCGGGATCCATTTTGCCCAGTCACTCTGGGGCAAGCTCAGGTAAGCCTCGGCTTCGCCGTCTTTCCACTGGCTGGCGCGGATTCGGGTGCGCAGGTTCAACGCCAGGGGCTGGCCGTCGGGCAGGGTCAGGCGCGCGTCCAGGCGCTGGCGGTTGGCGCCGGTCTGCAGGCTCACGCCGACATAGGTCAAGGTCAGCGGAGCCTGGTCGAACGGCTGCAGCGTCACCTGGCTGTCGAGCAATGAAACCTGCCCGACCATTTGCATGCGCGTCAGCAGTTGTTCGGGATCCAGCGGCTGGTCATCCTGCACCGGCAGGCCTTGCAGCGCCCAGTGGCCGTCCTGGTCTTCCTTCACGCTGACTTGCAGGCCGCTGACTTCCAGGTGGGCAATGCGCACTTCACGCGCCAGCAGGCTGGCCCAGATATCCGGCACCACTTGCACCTGGTCCAGGCGCAGGGCGCTGCTGCCCTCGCCGACCATCACGTCGTGAGCCAACAATACCGGCGCGAAGCCACTCCAGCGCCCTTCCAGGCTGCCGATGTTCATGGGCATATCCAGCGCAATACGCGCCTTGGCCTCGATTTCGCCACGGTATTCCGCCACCAACGGCGTCAATTCACGGCCCAGGCTCACGTACACCGCCGCCAATACCAGCAGCAAGGCGCACAGGCCGAGGCCCCAGCGGGTCAATGCGGCAAAAAAGCGTATCAGACGCTCCATGTCAGGCGACCCTCAAAGGCAATAGTCGGACGGCAGATCAAGGCCTGCCCGTCTCGTTGATAAGAACTAACGCGAATCAGAGCAGCACCACGTCATATTGTTCCTGGGAATACATGGTTTCGACCTGGAAGCGAATGGTGCGCCCGATAAAACCCTCCAGCTCGGCTACGTTGCCGGATTCTTCATCCAGCAAACGGTCGACCACCTTCTGGTTAGCCAGAACTCTATAGCCCTCGGCCTGGTAGGCGCGTGCCTCCCGTAAGATTTCCCGGAAAATCTCGTAGCAAACCGTTTCCGGGGTCTTCAACTTACCGCGCCCCTGGCAACTGCTGCACGGCTCGCACAGCACTTGCTCCAGGCTTTCGCGGGTGCGCTTGCGGGTCATCTGCACCAGGCCCAGCTCGGTGATGCCGATGATGTTGGTCTTGGCGTGATCGCGCTCCAGTTGCTTCTCCAGGGTACGCAGCACCTGGCGCTGGTGCTCTTCGTCTTCCATGTCGATGAAGTCGATGATGATGATCCCGCCCAGGTTGCGCAGGCGCAGCTGGCGGGCGATCGCGGTGGCCGCTTCGAGGTTGGTCTTGAAGATGGTTTCTTCGAGATTGCGATGGCCCACAAAGGCACCGGTATTCACGTCGATAGTGCTCATGGCTTCCGCCGGGTCCACCACCAGGTAACCGCCGGACTTGAGCGGCACTTTGCGCTCAAGGGCTTTCTGGATTTCGTCTTCGACGCCATACAGGTCGAAAATCGGCCGCTCGCCGGGGTAATGCTCCAGGCGATCGGCGATTTCCGGCATCAGCTCGGCAACAAATTGCGTAGTGCGCTGGAAGGTTTCCCGCGAGTCGATGCGAATTTTCTCGATCTTCGGGCTGACCAGGTCGCGCAAGGTGCGCAGGGCCAGGCCGAGATCTTCGTAGATCACGCTGGGGGCGCCAATGGTCTTGATCTGCGCGCCGATCTGGTCCCAGAGGCGGCGCAGGTAGCGGATGTCCATGAGGATTTCATCGGCACCGGCACCTTCTGCGGCAGTACGCAGGATAAAGCCGCCGGCCTCCTTGATACCTTCCAGCGCCACGCAGTCACTGACCACCTTTTTCAGGCGCTCGCGCTCGGCTTCGTCTTCGATTTTCAGGGAAATACCGACGTGGGCCGTGCGCGGCATGTACACCAGGTAGCGCGAAGGAATCGACAGTTGCGTGGTCAGGCGTGCGCCCTTTGAGCCAATCGGATCCTTGGTGACTTGCACCACCAGGCTCTGCCCTTCGTGCACCAGGGCGCTGATGCTTTCGACCGCCGGGCCTTCGCGCAGGGAGATTTCCGAAGCATGGATAAACGCAGCGCGGTCCAGGCCGATGTCGACGAACGCCGCTTGCATCCCCGGTAACACACGCACGACCTTGCCTTTATAAATATTGCCGACGATCCCGCGCTTTTGGGTGCGCTCGACGTGCACTTCTTGCAGAACACCGTTCTCTACCACCGCCACGCGCGATTCCATCGGCGTGATATTGATCAGAATCTCTTCACTCATGGCTGGGTCTCGTTCAGGCGTTTTCACAATAGTGACCGATCGCTTAAGGCTTGGCGCTGGAATACGGCGTTTAGCGCACGGTAAGGTTTTGCCAACAGGGTATGCCGAATTGGCCCAGCAGTTCTGCGGTTTCGCAGACCGGCAGGCCAACGACGGCAGAGTAGCTGCCATTGAGTCCGGCGACGAACACTGCCGCCAAGCCTTGGATAGCATAGCCGCCCGCCTTGTCCTGGGGCTCGCCGCTGTGCCAATAAGTGGTGGCTTCGTCCGCTGAAATCCTGCGAAAGCGCACACGACTGCTGACCAGCTGCGTTTCGCAACGCTGGCCGTCAATCAGGGCAATGGCCGTCAAGACTTCGTGTTCACGCTCGGAAAGGGCCAGCAACATGGCCAGGGCGTCGGCTTGATCCACGGGTTTACCGAGGATCCGTCCGTCGAGGATCACGGCTGTGTCCGCGCCCAGCACACAGGCGCCGGTGGCATCGGCCAAGGTCGCTCGACCGGCCGCAGCCTTGCCGCGCGCCAGGCGTTCTACGTAGGACGCGGGCGATTCATTTGTAAGGGGAGTTTCATCAATGGCGGCGCTGACGACGGTGAACGGCACGCCGATCTGTGTCAGCAGCTCACGCCGCCTCGGGGAGCCCGAGGCCAGATAAAGCGAATTCATGCAGACTCTCCCTGTAGGGTTCGATAACCAGGCAGAGCCTCGCGATCCATTCAATTGATTTTATAGCGACGACGCAATCCACGCAGGCCAAAACTGACCCAGGGCCACAACAGCGCGCTGACCAGCGCGGGCAACACCAGCGCCAGGGTCGGTTGGCGGTTGCCGGTCAAGGCGCTAAGCCACAGCTGTACCAACTGCGCCAGGCCGAAGATCACCAGGATCACCAGGCACTGTTGCCACATCGGGAACATCCGCAGGCGCTGCTGCAATGACAGCACCAGGAAGGTAATCAGGGTCAGGATCAACGCGTTCTGCCCGAGCAGGGTGCCGTAGAGCACATCCTCCATCAGCCCCAGGCACATGGCCGTGACCATCCCGACCTTGTGCGGCAGCGCCAGGGCCCAGAACGCCAGCAGCAAGGCGAGCCACAGCGGGCGCAGGATCTCCATGAATTGCGGCAGCGGCGAAACGCTGAGCAGCAAGCCGATGGCAAAGGTCAGCCAGACGATCCAGCCGTTACGCGAATGAGTACCGGCCATTATTCTTCCCTCTGCCGAGTGGTTGCCGGGGCCGCGGCCGGTGGTTTGGCGGCGGCGGGCGGTTTGGCAGCGGCAGGTGTTGCAGCCGCAGGCTTGGCCGGACGCGCGCTATGGGCCACAGGCTTGACCGGTGTCGCAACCGGCGCGGCTGGCGTTGCCGGAGCGGCTGCCGGGGCAGCAGGTGCCGCCGGTTTTGGCACGGTGGCCGGAATGATCGGCGCGGTGCCGTTTTGCTTGTCTTCCGCTTCCTGGGCCTGGGCGGCTTCGTTGGCACGCTCTTCCGGGGTGCGGTTGTCACTGAACACCAGCAACAGGTAACGGCTGCGGTTCAATGCGGCGGTCGGCACGGCACGCACAATGGCGAACGGCTGGCCGGAATCGTGGATCACTTCCTTGACCGTCGCGACCGGGTAGCCTGCCGGGAACCGCTGACCCAGGCCGGAGCTGACCAGCAGGTCGCCTTCCTTGATGTCGGCGGTGTCTGCGACGTGACGCAACTCCAGGCGTTCCGGGTTACCGGTACCGCTGGCAATCGCCCGCAGGCCGTTGCGGTTGACTTGCACCGGGATGCTGTGGGTGGTGTCGGTCAGCAACAGGACGCGAGAGGTATAAGGCATCAACTCCACCACCTGGCCCATCAAGCCACGGGCATCGAGCACCGGTTGGCCAAGGACTACGCCGTCGCGCTCACCCTTGTTGATGATGATGCGATGGGTGAAGGGGTTCGGATCCATACCGATCAACTCGGCCACTTCGACCTTCTCATTGACCAGCGCAGAGGAATTGAGCAACTCGCGCAGCCGAACGTTCTGCTCGGTGAGGGCCGCGAGCTTTTGCATGCGCCCCTGCAGCAGCAGGTTTTCGGTCTTGAGTTTTTCGTTCTCCGCCACCAGTTCGGTGCGGCTGCCAAATTGACTGGCGACACCCTGATAGAGACGCTGCGGCAGGTCAGTGATCCAGTACGTCTGCATCAGGACCAGCGACATCTGGCTACGCACTGGCTTGAGCAGTGTGAAGCGGGCATCGACCACCATCAGCGCAACCGATAGCACGACCAGCACCAACAGGCGCACGCCCAATGAGGGGCCTTTGGAAAAAAGCGGTTTAATAAGCCGCTCCTCCCAGGCAAATGTTTTCTTTATTCATACGGCATCAAACCGGCCTGGATGCAGATTGAAGAAGATAAACGCCAACAGGCAGCACTGCAAAGTGCTGCCTGTGAGCGAAACATGGGCAAACCAGCAAATTCTTATTCGCTGGAGAGCAGGTCCATGGTGTGTTTATCCATCATTTCCAGTGCACGGCCACCGCCGCGGGCGACGCAGGTCAACGGGTCTTCAGCGACGATCACTGGCAAACCGGTTTCCTGGGCCAGCAACTTGTCGAGGTCGCGCAGCAAGGCGCCACCACCGGTCAGTACCAGGCCACGCTCGGCGATATCGGAAGCCAGTTCCGGAGGCGATTGCTCCAGGGCGCTCTTCACCGCCTGAACGATGGTGGCCAGGGACTCTTGCAGAGCTTCCAGCACTTCATTGGAGTTCAGGGTGAATGCACGTGGAACGCCTTCGGCCAGGTTGCGACCGCGAACATCGACTTCGCGAACTTCGCCGCCCGGGTAAGCGGTACCGATTTCCTGCTTGATGCGCTCGGCGGTGGATTCGCCGATCAGGCTGCCGTAGTTGCGACGCACGTAGGTGATGATCGCTTCGTCGAAGCGGTCGCCGCCAACCCGTACGGATTCGGCATACACCACACCATTGAGGGAGATCAGGGCGATTTCAGTGGTACCACCACCGATATCCACCACCATCGAACCGCGCGCTTCTTCAACCGGCAGGCCGGCACCGATCGCAGCGGCCATTGGCTCTTCAATCAGGAACACTTCACGGGCACCGGCGCCAAGGGCCGACTCACGGATGGCACGACGTTCCACCTGGGTGGATTTGCACGGAACGCAGATCAGCACACGAGGGCTGGGCTGCAGGAAACTGTTTTCGTGAACCTTGTTGATGAAGTACTGCAGCATCTTTTCGCAGACACTGAAGTCAGCAATCACGCCATCCTTCATCGGACGAATGGCAGCAATGTTGCCCGGTGTTCGGCCCAACATGCGCTTGGCCTCGGTGCCAACGGCAACGACACTTTTCTGATTACCATGGGTCCGAATGGCCACAACCGATGGCTCATTCAGGACGATACCGCGCTCGCGCACGTAAATAAGGGTGTTGGCAGTGCCCAGGTCGATGGAAAGATCGCTGGAAAACATGCCACGCAGTTTCTTGAACATGGGAAAGGGACCCTAGGCAACGCGTGGGTAAAAAAGTGCGGCAAACTCTAACAACGACAGGGATTTTGGGCAAGGCGCCAATGTGCTAAATTGGCCGACTTTCTGTGCACCAACCCCCACAATCGCGGCCATATGACCGTAGAAATGCGGTAGTGTTCCTACAATCTAACACACGGATAGCTTCCGTTCTGTTTTCCACTGGAGAATCCCATGGCGCTTGAACGCTCCGACGTGGAAAAAATCGCTCATTTGGCCTGCCTGGGCCTCAATGAAGCCGATCTTCCACAGACCACCGCAGCCCTGAACAGCATTCTCGGGCTGGTCGACCAAATGCAAGCCGTGAATACCGACGGCATCGAGCCCCTGGCTCACCCGCTGGAAGCCAGCCAGCGCCTGCGCGCCGACGTCGTGACCGAGCGCAATAATCGCGAGGCTTACCAGTCCATCGCGCCAGCGGTCGAAAACGGCCTGTACCTGGTTCCGAAAGTCATCGACTAAAGGGAAAGAGCCTGCAATGCATCAATTGACTCTGGCCGAGATCGCCCGCGGTCTCGCCGACAAAAAGTTTTCTTCCGAAGAGCTGACCACGACCCTGCTGGCGCGTATCGCCGAGCTGGACCCTAAGGTCAACAGCTTCATCAGCATCACCGAAGAGCTGGCCCTGAGCCAGGCCAAGGCCGCCGACACACGTCGCGCCAACGGTGAGAACGGCGCCCTGTTGGGTGCGCCGATTGCCCACAAGGACCTGTTCTGCACCCAGGGCATTCGCACCAGTTGCGGCTCGAAGATGCTCGACAATTTCAAGGCGCCCTACGACGCCACTGTGGTCGCCAAGCTGGCCGCTGCCGGGGCCGTGACCCTGGGCAAGACCAACATGGACGAATTCGCCATGGGCTCGGCCAACGAGTCGAGCCACTACGGCGCGGTGAAAAACCCGTGGAACCTCGAGCACGTGCCCGGCGGTTCGTCCGGTGGTTCGGCGGCCGCGGTTGCCGCTCGTCTGTTACCTGCCGCCACGGCCACCGACACTGGCGGCTCGATCCGCCAACCGGCCGCTTTCACCAACCTCACCGGTCTGAAACCGACCTACGGTCGCGTTTCCCGCTGGGGCATGATTGCCTACGCCTCCAGTCTCGACCAGGGCGGCCCCCTGGCACGCACCGCTGAAGACTGCGCAATTTTGTTACAAGGCATGGCAGGCTTCGATCCGCAGGACTCCACCAGCATTGATGAACCCGTGCCGGACTACAGCGCCAGCCTGAATACCTCGATCAAAGGCCTGCGCATCGGCGTGCCGAAAGAGTATTTCAGCGCCGGCCTCGACCCGCGCATCGCCGAACTGGTGCACAACAGCGTCAAGGAGCTGGAAAAGCTCGGCGCCGTGATCAAGGAAATCAGCCTGCCGAACAACCAGCACGCGATTCCGGCCTACTACGTGATCGCCCCGGCAGAAGCGTCCTCCAACCTGTCGCGGTTCGACGGCGTGCGCTTCGGCTACCGCTGCGAAAACCCGAAAGACCTCACCGACCTGTACAAGCGCTCCCGTGGCGAAGGTTTCGGCGCGGAAGTACAACGCCGGATCATGGTCGGTGCCTACGCCCTGTCGGCCGGCTACTACGACGCGTACTACCTCAAGGCGCAAAAGATCCGTCGCCTGATCAAGAACGACTTCATGGCTGCCTTTAATGAAGTCGACGTGATCCTCGGCCCAACCACGCCGAACCCGGCCTGGAAGATCGGCGCCAAGACCGGCGACCCGATCGCCGAGTACCTGGAAGACCTGTACACCATCACCGCCAACCTCGCCGGTCTGCCGGGCTTGTCCATGCCTGCAGGTTTCGTCGATGGCTTGCCGGTGGGCGTGCAACTGCTCGCCCCGTATTTCCAGGAAGGCCGCCTGCTCAATGTGGCGCACCAGTACCAGTTGAACACTGACTGGCACACTCGCACCCCTACCGGCTTCTGAGGAGAACACTATGCAATGGGAAGTCGTGATCGGGCTGGAGATTCATACCCAGCTCGCCACCCAATCGAAGATTTTCTCCGGTAGCGCCACCACGTTCGGCGCAGAACCCAACACCCAGGCCAGCCTGGTAGACCTGGGCATGCCCGGCGTGCTGCCGGTGCTGAACCAGGAAGCGGTGCGCATGGCGGTGATGTTCGGCCTCGCCATCGATGCCGAGATCGGCCAGCACAACGTGTTCGCCCGCAAGAACTACTTCTACCCGGACCTGCCCAAGGGCTACCAGATCAGCCAGATGGAATTGCCGATCGTCGGCAAGGGCTACCTGGACATCCCGCTGGAAGACAGCACCATCAAACGTGTCGGCGTGACCCGTGCGCACCTGGAAGAAGATGCCGGCAAGAGCCTGCATGAAGAATTCAACGGCGCCACCGGCATCGACCTGAACCGCGCCGGCACCCCGCTGCTGGAGATCGTTTCCGAGCCGGACATGCGCAGCGCCAAGGAAGCCGTGGCCTACGTCAAGACGATCCACGCGCTGGTGCGTTACCTCGGGATCTGCGACGGCAACATGGCCGAAGGCTCCCTGCGTTGCGACTGCAACGTGTCGGTGCGGCCAAAGGGCCAGGCCGAGTACGGCACCCGCTGCGAGATCAAGAACGTCAACTCGTTCCGTTTCATCGAGAAGGCGATCAACACCGAAGTACGTCGCCAGATCGAGCTGATCGAAGACGGCGGCAAGGTGATCCAGCAGACCCGCCTGTACGACCCGAACAAAGACGAAACCCGCGCCATGCGCAGCAAGGAGGAAGCCAACGACTACCGTTACTTCCCCGATCCGGACCTGTTGCCGGTGGTCATCGAGGACTCGTTCCTGGCTGACGTGCGCGCCACGCTGCCGGAACTGCCACCGCAGAAACGCGAGCGTTTCCAGGCGCAGTTCGGGCTTTCGGTGTATGACGCAAGCGTGCTGGCGTCGAGCCGCGAGCAAGCCAACTACTTCGAAAAAGTCGTGAGCATTGCCGGCGACGCCAAACTGGCGGCCAACTGGGTGATGGTTGAGCTGGGCAGCCTGTTGAACAAACAGGGCCTGGAAATCGACGAAGCACCGGTGTCGGCCGAGCAACTGGGCGGCATGTTGCTGCGGATCAAGGACAACACCATCTCCGGCAAAATCGCCAAGACCGTGTTTGAAGCCATGGCCGCCGGCGAAGGCAACGCTGACGAGATCATCGAGAAGCGCGGCCTGAAACAAGTCACCGACAGCGGCGCGATTTCGGCCGTGCTCGACGAGATGCTGGCAGCCAATGCCGAGCAGGTTGAACAATACCGTGCGGCGGATGAAGCCAAGCGGGGCAAGATGTTCGGCTTCTTTGTCGGCCAGGCGATGAAAGCCTCCAAAGGCAAGGCCAACCCGCAACAGGTCAACGAACTGCTGAAAAGCAAACTCGAAGGCTAAACGCGGTGAAATGGTCGGAGCAGGACCTCACGTCCAACTCTGACCCCTTGTGGGAGCGGGCTTGTGTGGGAGCGGGCTTGCTCGCGAAAGCGGTGGATCAGTCAGCCTATTCGTTGCCTGACACACTGCATTCGCGAGCAAGCCCGCTCCCACCCAAGCCCGCTCCCACATCTGTAAGGGGGAAACCTTGAAAATGAAGCGTCTACTCGGCCTGTTGGCCCTGTTCTCTCTGCTCGCCGGCTGCGCCAGCGGCCTCATCGACCCCAACGGCTATGACGAAACCGGCTCCGCGTCCTACTACGGCGCCAAACACCACGGCAACCGCACTGCCAGCGGTGAACCGTTCAACCAGAATGCCCTGACCGCCGCCCATCGTCGCCTGCCCTTCGGCACGCAGGTGAAGGTCACCAATCTCGACAACAACAAAAGCGTCGTTGTCCGCATCAATGATCGCGGCCCGCATACCCGTGGGCGCCTGATCGACCTTTCACGCAAGGCCGCCGAACAGATCGGTATGATCGGCAGCGGCACCGCGCGCGTTCGCGTGCAAGCCCTCAGCAACTGACCGACGGAGCCCAGGCCATTTCCGCATTAACCGCCCTCTCGCCCTTTAGCCTGATCGAACTGATCAGCGGCCTGCTGCTGTTGATCTTCGGCGCAGAAGTATTAGTGCGCGCCGCCGTGCGCCTGGCGGCCAGCCTCAAGGTGCGCCCGCTGATCATCGGCCTGAGCATCGTCGCCTTCGGCAGCAGCGCGCCGCAGATGGCGATCAGCTTGCAAGCGACCCTGGCGGACAACACCGACATCGCCGTGGGCAGTGTGATCGGCAGCAGCATCTTCAACACCCTCGTGACCCTTGGCTTGGCAGCCCTGATCATTCCGCTGCGGGTCTCCCGGCAACTGGTACGCCTGGATATCCCGATGATGATCATCGCCAGCCTGCTGGTGTTTGTGCTAGCCGCCAATGAAGAACTCACGCCGATCGATGGCCTGTTACTGCTGGTGGCCCTGGTGGCCTACCTCGGCGTGCTGCTTTACCAGACCCGCCACTCCCGCCGCCCGCGCACCCGGGACACTGTGGTGCAGGCGCCGTGGCTGAGCAGCGTGCTGCTGATGCTCGGTGGGCTGTTGATCCTCGTACTGGCCGGGCACCTGCTGCTGGGCGCGGCGGTGGACGTGGCCTCTGACCTGGGCCTGTCGGAACGCATCATCGGCCTGACGCTGATTGGCGTCGGCACTTCCCTGCCCTGCCTGGCCACCTCGCTGATCGCCGCCCTGCGCGGCCAGCGGGAAATTGCCGTGGGCAACGTGATCGGCAGCAACCTGTTCAACCTGCTTGGGGTGCTGGGCTTTACCGCCCTGGTGGCGCCCTCGCCGTTGTCGGTGTCGCCCAATGCCCTGGATTTCGACCTGCCGGTAATGCTCGGCGTGGTCGCCCTGTGCCTGCCGGTGTTTTATTCGGGCTACCGCGTCACCCGGGCCGAAGGCCTGGTGTTCCTGGGCCTGTACCTGGTGTACGGGCTGCACGTGGTGTCGTTCACCTTCGGCATGCCGCTGGCCAACAAGCTTGAACAACTGATGCTGTATTACGTCCTGCCAGCGCTGGTGGCTTTCCTGTTGTTCACCTCGCTGCAAGCCTGGCGCCGCCAACACAAGAGGGAATCGCAATGACCGAACAGAAAAAGCCCGGCGTTGAAATGCGCCGCCAGGTGATGGGTGATGTGTTTGTCGATCGGGCGCTGGGCAATGCCACGGAGTTCAGCCAGCCGCTGCAGGATTTCGTCAACGAGCATGCCTGGGGCAGCGTGTGGAATCGCGAAGGGTTGCCGCTGAAAACCCGCAGCCTGATCACCCTCGCCGCGTTGACCGCCCTCAAGTGCCCGCAGGAACTCAAGGGCCACGTGCGCGGCGCGCTGAACAACGGTTGCACCGTGGAGGAGATTCGCGAGGCGCTGCTGCATTGTGCGGTGTATGCCGGTGTGCCGGCGGCGATTGACGCCTTTCGCGCCGCTCAGGAAGTGATCGACAGCTACCAGAAAGACGCCTAGATCCAGCCACCCGCCTGCAACACGAAAATCCCGATATTCGTGGTCACCGCCGCCATCAGGGTGGTGATCACGATAATCGCGGCCGCCAGTTCATGATTGCCCTCCGCCGCCCGCGCCATGACAAAACTGGCCGCCGCCGTGGGCGCGCCGAAGTACAGGAACAGAATCCCCAACTCCGGCCCACGGAACCCCAGCAGCCACGCCCCCAGGGTCGCGATCACCGGCAGCCAGACCATCTTCATCAGGCTGGCGCTCAGGGCCATGTCGCCGCTTTTGCGCAGCGCCGCCAACGACAACGTGCCACCGATACAGATCAACGCCAATGGCAACGTCATGTCCGCCAGGTACTGCCCGGAGGATTCCAGCCAGCCAGGCAAGCCAATCTGGAAGTACGCGAAGGGCGCCGCCGCGATCACGCTGATGATCAACGGGTTGGCCAGCACGCTTTTGAAAATGCTCCACGGGTCGGACTTGATCACCGGGCTGTACACCGCCAGCACAATGGTCGACAGGGTGTTGTAGAACAGGATCACCAGCGCCGCGAGCACCGCGCCAAGGGAAATCCCGTAGTCGCCGTACATACTGGCGGCCAGGGCCAGGCCGATCACCCCGTTGTTACCGCGAAACGCGCCTTGGGCGTAGATGCCGCGATCTTCCCGCGGGCATCGAAAGATCGCCCAGCCCCAGGCCAGGGCGAAGCTCAGCAGCGTAGCGACGGCGAAGTAGATCAGCAGGCCGGGCTTGAGGGCTGAATGCAGGTCGGCATGGAGAATCCCGAGGAACAGCAACGCCGGCATGGTGACGTTGAACACCAGGGCCGAAGCGATGTGGATAAAGTTGTCGTTGATCCAGTTGATGCGCTTGAGCAGTACGCCCAGGAACAGCATGGCAAACACCGGCGCGGTGATGTTCAGGGTTTGTAGGAAGATTGCCAGCATGCCGGGGAGAACCTTGGGTGGGCGTCGGTAGGTGGCTAATGATAAGCCAGCATGGCCAGCTTCGTCTGGACTACCGCTTTCGCGAGCAAGCCCGCTCCCACATTTGACCGAGTTCTACCTTTGGAATGCAGTCAAATGTGGGAGCGGGCTTGCTCGCGAAGCAGGCGACTCGGTCTTAAGTAATCGGCGCGGGATTGAACAACGTAATGTCGTTATGCAGCTTGTGCTGCTCCGCCCATGTCTGCTTCTTGCCGCTGGCCACATCCAGGTAGAAGTGGAACAACTCCCAACCCAACTCCTCGATCGTTGCCCGCCCAGTGGCGATCCGCCCGGCATCGATATCAATCAGGTCCGGCCAACGCTGCGCCAGCTCGGTGCGCGTCGAAACCTTCACCACCGGCGCCATCGCCAGCCCATAGGGCGTGCCACGCCCGGTGGTGAACACATGCAAATTCATCCCCGCCGCCAACTGCAACGTGCCGCACACAAAATCACTCGCCGGCGTGGCGCAAAAGATCAGGCCCTTGCGATTGAACCGCTCGCCCGGGCCAAGCACGCCATTGATCGCACTGCTGCCCGACTTGACGATCGACCCCAACGACTTCTCGACAATATTCGACAACCCACCCTTCTTGTTCCCGGGCGTAGTGTTGGCGCTGCGATCCGCCTCGCCCTTGGCCAGGTAGCGGTCGTACCAGTCCATTTCCCGCACCAGTTCCCGGGCCACGTCCTGGTTCTCGGCACGGGAAGTCAGCAGGTAGATCGCATCGCGCACTTCGGTCACTTCGGAAAACATCACCGTCGCGCCCGCCCGCAGCAGCAAATCCGAGGCATAACCCAGCGCCGGGTTCGCGGTAATCCCCGAGAACGCATCACTGCCGCCACACTGCATACCGAGGATCAACTCCGACGCCGGTACGGTTTCCCGCCGGCGCAGGTCGAGTTTCTTCAGGCGGGTTTCGGCCAGTTCCATGATCTGTTCGATCATTTCGGTAAAGCCGTGGCTGGAGTCCTGCAACCGATACAGCCATGGCTCGCTCAGGTCTACCGAGCTGTCGTTTTCATGCATCACCTGCCCGGCCTGCAACTTCTCGCAACCCAGGCTGATCACCAGGGCTTCACCGCCCAGGTTCGGATTGCGCGCCAGGTTACGCACGGTGCGGATCGGGATGTAGGCGTCGGTGGCCGTGATCGCCACGCCGCAGCCGTAGCTGTGGGTCAGCGCCACCACGTCATCGACGTTCGGGTACTTGGGCAGCAACTCGTCCTTGATGCGCTTCACCGCATGGTCCAGCACGCCCGTGACGCACTGCACCGTGGTGGTAATCCCGAGGATATTGCGTGTGCCCACGGTGCCGTCGGCATTGCGATAACCCTCGAAGGTAAAACCTTCCAGCGGCGCCTGGGTCTCGGGTACTTCAGTGGACAGCGGCAAGCTGTCCAGCGGCGGCGCCGTGGGCATGCGCAGTTGATCTTCCTGCACCCAACTGCCGCGGGGAATCGGGCGCAGGGCATAACCGATGGTCTGGCCGTAGCGAATGATGCGGCCGCCTTCGGGGATGTCTTCCAGCGTCACCTTGTGGCTTTGGGGAATGAAATCCACCGTCACCAGGCCGTCGGGAAACTCGGTCCCCGCCGGTACGCCCTGGTCGTTGACCACAATCACCACGTTATCCAGCGCGTGCAAACGGATGGAGCGTGGCGAATCGGCATGTTCAATCAACTGCATGACGCGGGCCCCTTCAGGAATGCGCTTGGGAAAGTTTAGTCAGCTCGGGGCCTTTGGCTGGCGGCTCCTTGAGCACTACACGCTTGATCGGGCCAACGATTACCAGGTAGCTGAACACCGCCAGCAATGCGTTGGCACCGACAAACACCAGCGCCCACTTGAAGGAGCCTGTGGTGCTGATGATGTAGCCGATCACGATCGGGGTGCTGATGGAGGCCAGGTTGCCGAACATGTTGAACAGACCGCCGCTCAAACCTGCGATTTGTTTCGGCGAGGTGTCGGACACCACCGCCCAGCCCAGTGCGCCAACGCCTTTACCGAAGAAGGCCAGGGCCATGAAGCCCACCACCATCCATTCGATGTCGACGTAGTTGCACGCGACGATGCTACTGGAAATCAGCAAGCCACCAATGATCGGCGCCTTGCGGGCGAAGGTCAGCGAATGGCCCTTGCGCAGCAGGTAGTCGGAAATCACTCCGCCCAACACGCCGCCGATAAAGCCGCAGATCGCCGGCAAGGACGCGATGAAGCCGGCCTTGAGAATCGTCATGCCGCGTTCTTGAACCAGGTACACCGGGAACCACGTCAGGAAGAAATAGGTGATGCCATTGATGCAGTACTGGCCCAGGTACACGCCGAGCATCATGCGGTTGGTCAGCAACTGACGGATGTAATCCCACTTCGGGCCGTCGGTTTTCTTGCCTCTGCCCTTGTCCTGGTCCATGTCGACCATGGCCCCGTTGGCAGCGATGTGCTGGAACTCGGCCTCGTTGATCATCGGGTGCTGGCGCGGGCTGTGGATAACTTTCAGCCAGATCAGCGAGAATACGATACCGATGCCGCCCATCACCACGAACACGTGCTGCCAGCCGAAGGTGTAGACGATCCAACCCATCAGCGGTGCGAACAACACAGTCGCGAAGTACTGCGCCGAGTTGAAGATCGCCGAGGCAGTCCCGCGTTCAGCCGTAGGAAACCATGCCGCCACGATGCGCGCATTTCCGGGGAAGGATGGCGCTTCAGCCAGGCCCACCAGGAAGCGCAACATGAACAGCGCAACGATGGCCGTGGAAACACCGAATTCACCGACATAGCCTTGCAGCACGGTGAACAGTGACCAGGTGAAGATACTCAGGGCGTAGACTTTTTTCGAACCGAAGCGGTCCAGCAGCCAGCCGCCGGGAATTTGCCCGGCCACGTAGGCCCAACCGAATGCGGAGAAGATATAGCCAAGGGTGACCGCGTCGATGCCGAGGTCTTTTTGCAGGCTGGAGCCGGCAATGGCGATGGTGGCCCGGTCGGCGTAGTTGATCGTGGTCACCAGGAACAGCATGAGCAGGATCAAATAGCGGACATGGGTCGGCTTGGTCGCTTGCATGAAGATGTACTCCCACTAATTATTTTTTTTGCGGGTAATCAAATTGTAAGCCTGTGGCGGGCACGGACCCGCCACAGGGTGCAGCCGTTACGAACCGATGTAGCTGGTTTTCACCACGGTGTAGAACTCTTGCGCATAGCGACCCTGCTCACGCGAACCGTAGGATGAACCCTTACGGCCGCCGAATGGAACGTGGTAATCCACACCGGCAGTCGGCAGATTGACCATCACCATCCCGGCCTGGGAATGACGCTTGAAGTGGTTGGCGTATTTCAGCGAGGTGGTGGCGATACCGGCCGAGAGGCCGAACTCGGTGTCGTTGGCCATCGCCAGCGCCGCCTCGTAATCCGCCACGCGCACCACGTTGGCCACCGGGCCGAAGATCTCTTCACGGCTGATGCGCATCGCGGCTTCGCTGTCGGCAAACAGCGTCGGCGCGAGGAAGTAGCCTTCGGTGTCGCAGGTCACCAGCTCACCGCCGCTGACCAGCCGGGCGCCTTCGCTCTGGCCGATGTCGATGTACTTCAAGTCCTGGTCCAGCTGGGCCTGGGAAACCACCGGGCCGATGTCGGTGCCGGTTTTCAGGGCGTGGCCGACCTTGATCGACTTCATCCGCTCGGCCATGGCCGCGACGAACTGGTCGTGAATCCCGGCGGTGACGATAAAGCGGCTGGACGCGGTGCAACGCTGGCCGGTGGAGTAGAACGCGCTCTGCACCGACAGCTCGACGGCTTGCTTGAGGTCGGCGTCGTCGAGAATGATCTGCGGGTTCTTGCCGCCCATTTCCAACTGCACCTTGGCCTGGCGCGACACGCAGCTGACGGCGATCTGACGACCCACGCCCACCGAGCCGGTGAAGCTGATGCCGTCGACTTTCGGGCTGTTGACCATGGCATCGCCGACCACACGGCCGCTGCCCATCACCAGGTTGAACACACCGGCAGGGAAGCCGGCGCGGGAGATGATTTCGGCCAGGGCCCAGGCGCAGCCCGGTACCAGTTCAGCCGGTTTGAGCACCACGCAGTTGCCGTAGGCCAGGGCCGGGGCGATCTTCCAGGCCGGGATGGCAATCGGGAAGTTCCACGGCGTGATCAGGCCAACCACGCCCAACGCCTCACGGGTCACTTCAACGTTGACGCCCGGACGCACCGACGGCAGGTAGTCGCCGGACAGGCGCAGGCATTCACCGGCGAAGAATTTGAAGATGTTACCGGCGCGGGTCACTTCGCCGATGGCTTCCGGCAGGGTCTTGCCCTCTTCCCGGGCCAGCAGGGTGCCGAGTTCTTCGCGACGGGCGAGGATTTCGGTGCCGACTTTATCCAGCGAATCATGACGCGCCTGGATCCCGGAAGTGGACCACGCCGGAAAAGCAGCGCGCGCAGCGTCGATGGCCGCGTGGACCTGGGCGAGGTCAGCCTTGGCGTATTCGCCAATGACATCAGACAACTCCGACGGATTGATGTTGGCCGAGTAGTCGGCGCCGGCAACCCACTGGCCACCGATGTAGTTTTCAAAACGCTTGGCTTGGGACACGAATTCTCTCCTGACGCAAAAAGCCGCTGATTACTCAGCGGCCTTGGTGATGGGTTATTGCGCGCCTTGCTTGTCGATCAACGCGGCCAGGGCTTCGTATTCTTCCGGCAGCAGATCGGTCAGCGGGGTACGCACGGGGCCTGCGTCGTAGCCGACGATTTTCGCCCCGGCCTTGACGATGCTCACCGCGTAACCGGCCTTGCGGTTACGGATGTCGAGGTACGGCAGGAAGAAGTCGTCGATGATCTTGCCGACGGTGGCGTGATCTTCCCGGGCAATGGCGTGGTAGAAATCCATCGCGGTTTTTGGAATGAAGTTGAACACCGCCGAGGAGTAAACCGGCACGCCCAGGGCCTTGTAGGCAGCGGCGTAAACCTCTGCAGTCGGCAAGCCGCCCAGGTAGCTGAAACGGTCACCGAGGCGACGACGGATCGACACCATCAATTCAATGTCACCCAGGCCGTCCTTGTAACCGATCAGGTTCGGGCAGCGCTCGGCCAGGCGTTCCAGCAGCGGCGCGGTCAGGCGGCAGACGTTACGGTTGTAGACCACTACACCGATCTTGACCGACTTGCACACCGCTTCAACGTGGGCGGCAACCCCATCCTGGCTGGCTTCGGTCAGGTAGTGCGGCAGCAGCAGCAAGCCTTTGGCGCCAAGACGCTCGGCTTCCTGGGCGTACTCGATGGCCTGGCGGGTGGCACCGCCGACACCGGCAAGAATCGGCACGCTGGTGGCGCAGGTATCAACGGCGGTTTTCACCACTTGCGAATATTCGCTGGCCGCCAGGGAGAAAAACTCACCGGTGCCGCCAGCGGCGAACAAGGCGGTAGCGCCATAAGGGGCCAGCCATTCCAGACGCTTGATGTAGCCCGCCTGGTGGAAATCACCCTGGGCATTGAAATCGGTCACCGGGAAAGACAGCAGACCGTGAGAGAGGATGGACTTCAGTTCTTGTGGATTCATTATTCGAACACCCTGGGCGAAGACTTTCTGTTGTGAGATTACGGATGGTTATCTTGATGTCGTACGTCATCGTACAACTATAAAAATATTCGTCAACTGCAATTCATCGCCGCCCTTCCTGATTGCTGCTTTCTTGACGTAGGAAGTTTTTCCTCTATGCTCGGATTAGCTGTATATACATACAGTTATTACGGAAGATTCCTACGACATAGCAAGGAGCTAACATGTCAGATCTTGAACTTGCCACACCTGTGAAAACCCCGCCAACCCTGCGTTTTGAAGGCGGCGAACACACCGCCATCGGCGACGACACCCTGTTGCGTTTCGTCAAGGACGCCCCGCCGATTCCCGCCCGGCAGGTCGAATTGCACTTGCCCAATGGCCTGGCCCTGAGCTACGGCCAGATCATCGCCCTGGGCGGTGATTTCTATGGCATCCCCGGGCGCCCCATCAACGAAGGCACATCGCCCGCTGATCGTGTGCAGCGCTTTACCGATGCGTTCAACTCGCTGGCGGTATTGCCAGCATCACGGGAAGAAGCGGGCAAGATCCTCGCGGTGATGCAAAAGGAGATCAATGCGGTCAACCAGGCGATCAAGGACGGCAAGCAACCCCATGAAGCCTATGACGCACTGGGTGACACCTTGTCCGAGGAATGGAACCGCATCACCGGCGGCGGCAGTGCCGTCTCGGCGCTGATTCCGCTGGGGCGCTACCTGAAACTGGCGGCAGACAATGCCGACCACTTTGGCGAATGGGCTTTGGCGGCCTATCTGGCGGGGCATACGGCAGCCTTGCAACAAGCCGTCGTGGCGCATCAGACCGGCACCGACCAGGCGCTGGAACTGGCCTATGCCATGAACAGCTTTGCTGATCACTTTTTGACCGATCTATTTTCCGCCGGGCACCTGCGGGTACCGCGCAAGCAACTGGCGGCGGTGGTGACACCGGGTGAACTGGGCTCGCTGATCAGCCGCTTCATGCACGATGAAGACAGTAAGTTCGGGCTCAATGTGCGCAACGCCCTGGGCGAGCAGTGGCATGCCTACGGTGATAAACGCTATTTCGACAGCAACGATGCGGCCAACCGCGCCATGGTCAAACGCGCCGTGCAGGCCTCGGCCGATGAGATCTTCGAAACGTTTATCAGCGGCATGGCGCCCTCCCCGGCCAACTTCAAGGCACCGCTGTATGTGCCGGACCTGAACGCCGCGCAGAACCCGGCGAACAACTTCTCACCGCTGTTCAAGGCTGAAGGCGACAAGGTGCTGCGACGCAAGGACGTCAACAACCTGAACGACAAGCAGTGGACCAATGACTGGTGGGGTTGGAGCACGTATCTGCTGCTCAAGGACTACACGCCGAATCAGCCGGCCTGAAAGACGTGAGTTAAGCCTCGCGCACTAACCTGTGGCGAGGGAGCTTGCTCCCGTTGGGCTGCGAAGCAGCCCCGGCAAGAACACGGGGTTCTCTCAGACAGAACTCGGGGCAATGGATTTGGGGCCGCTGCGCGGCCCAACGGGAGCAAGCTCCCTCGCCACAATGGGCTTTCAAGCCACACGCTTACGTCCAGCCTGGAATCAACCGCGCTGCGCTTCCGCCTCTTCATGGGCATGGCGCAGCCGCTCACGGCTGTTGGTCAGGTGCAACCGCATGGCCGCCCGCGCCGCGTCCGAGTCCTGGCGCGCGATCGCCTCATAGATCTCTTCGTGTTCGCGGCTCAGGCGGCTCATGTAGTGCTGCTGGTCATCATGGGCCAGGCGTGCCGAGTTCAGCCGCGTGCGCGGAATGATGCTGGTGCCCAGGTGGGTCATGATGTCGGTGAAGTAGCGGTTGCCGGTGGACAGGGCAATCTGCAGGTGGAACTGGAAGTCCGACGCCACCGCATCACCGGCGTGGGCCGCACTTTCGTTCAGCGCATCGAGGGCAGCACGCATGCCGGCCAATTGCTCGTCGCTACGGCGCTGGGCAGCAAGCCCGGCAGACTCCACTTCCAG
Organism: Pseudomonas sp. D8002; assembly: GCF_013385695.1. Taxonomy (NCBI): domain Bacteria; kingdom Pseudomonadati; phylum Pseudomonadota; class Gammaproteobacteria; order Pseudomonadales; family Pseudomonadaceae; genus Pseudomonas; species Pseudomonas sp. D8002. Next base: position 136,760 of record NZ_JACAPM010000015.1, on the reverse strand, counting down.
GCTGATCCGCAGTTCAAGGATGGCCAGCACATCACGCAGGGTGACGACAGTGGCCGGATCAATCCGGAAACCGCTGGGGCTTGGCGTATCCAGCACAAAGGTACCGATGCCATGGCGGGTTTCTACCTGCCCGGCGGCCTGCAATCGCGAGATGGCTTCACGCACCACGGTGCGGCTGACCCCGTGGGCGTCCATGATCGCCGACTCGGTGGGCAGTTTGTCGCCACGTTTGAGTTGGCCGTCGCGGATCTGCTCGGACAACACCGTGACCAATTCCTGGGCAAGGCTGCGGCGCTTGCGGGGAAGACGAGGGGCGGCGCTGGAGTTTTCCATGATGAATCATCTATCTCGGCGATCTGAAGCACGCATGATAGCCCATGGCGGTTGTACGATCACCGTCCTGTCATGACTTTCATCTATAACCGCCGGGGTTTTCGCCAGGCAAAAAAATGCCCCGGCATCACCGAGGCATTTTCAACGCTGGCCCGAGGGCCCGCGCCTTGTTACTTCACCACTTTCAGACTCGGCCGACCGCTTGGACGCGGTGGCTCGAAATCCGGCGGCGGCACATCATCTTCGCCTTCGAGCTCGATCGCTTCGTCATCCTCAAGGGAAGACTCCAGATCAAACACCATGCCCTGGCCATTTTCCCGGGCGTAGATCCCGAGGATGGCACCGATGGGCACGAACAGCGTATGCGGCACACCGCCGAAACGCCCTTCAAAGCTGACCGCTTCATTGTCCATGTGCAGGTGTCGCACGGCACTGGGTGAAACGTTCAGGACGATTTGTCCGTCACTGGCAAAACCTTGCGGTACCTGAACCGCGGGAAACTCGGAATTGACCAGCATGTGCGGGGTGCAATCGTTGTCCACTATCCACTCATAGAGCGCGCGGACCAGGTAAGGTCGACTGGAGTTCATCAACGGCTCCTTAAGCCTTAGCGCATATCGCGTTCGACACCAGACAGACTCGCCTGGAAAGCCTCACGCGCAAACTGGCGCTCCATGTAGTCAAGCAGCGGCTTGGCAGGCCGCGGCAGTTCTATGCCCAAAATCGGCAAGCGCCAGAGTATGGGTAATAGGCAGCAATCCACCAGACTTTGTTCCTCGCTGAGGAAAAAAGGTTTGTCGGCAAACAACGGCGAAACACCGGTCAGGCTCTCGCGCAATTCCTTGCGCGCCTGAACCCGGGCCGCTTCCTTGCTGCGTGAATCCAGAATCAGGTCCACCAGGCCACACCAGTCACGCTGGATCCGATGGATCAGCAGGCGGCTGTTGGCACGCGCCACCGGATACACCGGCAGCAACGGTGGATGGGGATAACGCTCATCCAGGTATTCCATCACCACGGTTGACTCCCACAACGCCAGGTCACGATCGACCAGGGTGGGCAAGCTGCCGTAAGGGTTCACTTCGATCAGTTTCGGCGGGTGACGTCCCACCTCCACACTGATGATCTCTGCGCTGACACCCTTCTCTGCGAGCACGATGCGTACTCGGTGGGAATAGTGGTCGGCGGGGTCGGAGTAACAGGCCAACCGATTGGTCACGCCCATGGCGGTCCTCCTCGCTTGTTGAAATTATCGGAAGCTCAAAAACGAGCGCGCCCAGTGAGCATCTCCGTGATGCCTGGATAAACCAGACTTACCTTCAGAGATGCCGCTGGGCGCGCAAGATTAACAGCAATTACTTACGGTTGGATCAATGCACATCCTTCCAGTATTCGCGTTTCAGCAGATAGGCGAACACGAAGAAGAAGGCCAGGTACAGCAACACATAGGTACCAATGCGCTGATGCTGCAGCTTCACTGGGTTGGCCGAGTAGGCCAGGAAGGTCACCAGATTCTTGACCTTCTCGTCGAACTGCTCTTCGTTCAGCGTGCCGGTCTTCGGCACTATGGTCAGCTGATCGCACGCTTCATGAGTCAAAGGCGTACCGGTGAGCGGATCATACTGCTTCTTGCCGTCTTCGACGATTTGTACTTGCTTGCATCCTACCACTTGGCGACCTTGCAGGCCGACCAGAACGTTAGGCATACCGACGTTCGGGAACACTTTGTTGTTCACGCCGTAGGGACGCGTCGGGTCTTCATAGAAGGATTTCAGGTAGCCATAGAGCCAATCGGTGCCACGCACACGGGCCACCAGGGTCAGGTCGGGCGGTGCAGCCCCGAACCAGGTCTTGGCGTCGGCCGGTTGCATGCCGATGGTCATGTGGTCGCCGATCTTCGCCCCGGTGAACACCGAGTGGCTCAGCATCACGTCATGGGGAATGCCCAGGTCGTCGGCCACTCGCTCGTAACGCTGGAACTTGGCGCTGTGGCAGCCCATGCAGTAGTTGGTGAACGTACGCAGCCCGTCCTGCATTGCGGCTTTGTCCGACACGTCGATGTCGACTTTTTCCAGCTCTGGGCCGTGTTCAGCGGCGAAAGACAGCAGCGGCAGAGCCGCAAGAATGAATGCAACGAATAATTTTTTCATCAGCCAGTCACCCTTTCCGGTACCGGTTTGGTCTTCTCGAGCCGGGTGTAGAACGGCATCAGAATGAAGTAGGCGAAGTACAGGAAGGTGCAGACCTGCGACAGCAACGTACGCTCCGGAGTCGGCGCCAGTACGCCCAGTACACCCAGGATCACGAACGCAATGCAGAACACCCACAGCCAGATCTTGCTCAGCCAGCCCTTGTAGCGCATGGACTTGACCGGGCTACGGTCGAGCCACGGCAGCACGAACAGCACCGCAATCGCTGCGCCCATGGCGATAACGCCCATGAGTTTGTCGGGAATCGCCCGCAAGATCGCGTAGAACGGAGTGAAGTACCAGACCGGGGCAATGTGTTCCGGGGTCTTGAAGGCGTTCGCCTGTTCGAAGTTCGGTTTCTCGAGGAAATAACCGCCCATCTCCGGGAAAAAGAACACGATCGAGCAGAAGATGAACAGGAACACCACCACACCGACGATATCTTTCACGGTGTAGTACGGGTGGAACGGAATGCCGTCCAGTGGTACGCCGTTTTCGTCCTTGTGCTTCTTGATATCCACGCCGTCGGGGTTGTTCGAACCCACTTCGTGCAACGCCAGGATGTGCAGCACTACCAGGCCCAGGATCACGATCGGCAAGGCCACCACGTGCAAGGCGAAGAAGCGGTTCAGGGTGATCCCGGAGATCAGGTAGTCACCGCGAATCCACTGGGTCAGGTCGTTGCCGATGACCGGGATCGCACCGAACAGCGAGATGATCACCTGGGCGCCCCAATAGGACATCTGGCCCCACGGCAGCAGGTAGCCCATGAAGGCCTCGGCCATCAGCGCCAGGTAGATCAGCATGCCGAACACCCATACCAGCTCGCGGGGCTTCTGGTACGAGCCGTAGAGCAGGCCACGGAACATGTGCATGTAGACGACGATGAAGAACGCCGAGGCGCCGGTGGAGTGCAGCAGACGCAGGATCGAGCCGTACTCGACGTCGCGCATGATGTATTCGACGGAGGCGAAGGCTTCTTCTGCCGACGGGGTGTAGCTCATCGTCAGCCAGACACCGGTAACGATCTGATTGACCAGTACCAGAAGTGCCAGGGAGCCAAAGAAATAGAAGAAGTTGAAGTTCTTCGGTGCGTAGTACTTGCTGAGGTGGTCTTCCCACATCTTGGTCGCGGGGAAGCGCGCATCCACCCAATCCATGAACTTGCTCATCAGGCTTTCTCCCCCTCGTCGACGCCAATGACAATGACACTGTCAGTCTCGTAGTGATGTGGCGGAACTGGCAGGTTCAGTGGTGCAGGTTGTGACTTGTAGACGCGGCCAGCGAGGTCGTAGTGAGAACCGTGGCACGGGCAGAAATAGCCCCCGACCCAGTCCTTGCCCAGGTCCGCGGGCGCCACTTCCGGGCGGAAGGTGGGAGAGCAACCCAAGTGGGTGCAGATACCGATCAGCAGCAGAATTTCCGGCTTGATCGAGCGAATTTCCTTATCGACGTAAGCGGGTTGGTCGGAATTCTTCGAGTCGGGGTCGGACAGCTGGCCCTCGATCTTCTTCAGATTTCCCAGGATTTCCTCGGTACGACGAACGATGAACACTGGCTGACCGCGCCATTCAGCAATCATTTGCTGGCCTGGATCGATCTTGCTGACATTCACCTTCACCGGTGCACCTGCGGCTTTCGCCTTGGCACTGGGAAACCATGACCCCACGAACGGGACCGCAGCCCCCACCGCTCCTGCAGCACCCACCACGGATGTGGCTGCTACCAAGAAGCGACGCCGGCCTGCATTCACGCCGTCATTGCTCATTCAGTCCTCTCCCATCAGCTTTGTGGCCTGTTAAATCAGGCGTCTACTAAGTGTTAAATCTGAACTTATAAAAATTTTGCCGAATGGTAATGAAAAGCCCCACGTCTGACAAGGTAATTACCCCCGGCACTGGCTCCAAGCCTTTGAGTATAGGGGCTCTACGGATGTGGCAAGTTGTCACACAGATTTTTTTACATAAATAGCAGGCAATAAAAAACGCCCAGCTCCGTGAGGAGGCTGGGCGTTTTCTGGAACGTAAAAGCGAATTAACGCTTCGAGTACTGCGGACGCTTACGCGCTTTACGCAGACCAACTTTCTTACGTTCAACTTCACGAGCATCGCGAGTCACGAAGCCAGCTTTGCGCAGAGCGCCACGCAGGGTTTCGTCGTACTGCATCAGAGCGCGAGTGATACCGTGGCGGATTGCGCCAGCTTGACCACTTACACCGCCACCGATAACGGTGACGTAGATGTCGAACTTTTCAACGGTCTCGGTCAATTCCAGCGGCTGACGAACTACCATGCGGGCAGTTTCGCGACCGAAGAAATTTTCCAGAGTGCGGTTGTTGATCGAGATGTTACCAGTACCCGGACGCAGGAAAACGCGAGCGGTAGCGGTTTTGCGACGGCCAGTGCCGTAATTTTGAGTCGCCGACATAATGAACTATTCCGTTAAAACTTCAGTTCTTGGGGCTGCTGAGCAGCATGAGGGTGAGCAGCGCCCGCATAGACTTTCAGCTTGCGATACATGTCGCGACCCAGTGGGCCCTTCGGCAGCATACCTTTGACCGCGATTTCAATCGGGGCTTCAGGCTTTTTGGAGATCAGGCCTTCGAAGTTCGAAGACTTGATACCGCCTGGGAAACCGGAGTGACGGTAGTACATTTTGTCTTGCGCTTTGTTGCCGGTAACACGTACCTGCTCGGCGTTGATGATGACAATGTAGTCACCGGTATCAACGTGAGGGGTGTACTCAGGCTTGTGCTTGCCACGCAGACGGCTGGCGACTTCAGTGGCCAGACGACCCAGGGTCTGACCAGCGGCGTCGACGACAAACCAGTCGCGCTGAACTGTTTCTGGTTTTGCAGTAAAAGTTGTCATTCTTTAATAGCCTCAGGGGCCGCCCTGTAAATTAGACGGCGGATCTTACTGAATAGTGCGTACTTTGACAAGTCAAAGGCAGCCGGATACAGACGCTATCGGGGGCTCGGGTCGGCGCGTCCGTTCAACGGCAAGATTCTTCGGCAGGCGGCGCATCACTTCCACTGCAGAAAGAGGTGGGCAATTATGCAGATTGCCAAAAAAATTTCAACCTGCTTTTATGATTGTTTTCCTCGAAGGAGTACCCGATGGACTATCGACAGCTGGGCCGAACCGATCTGAACGTGAGCGCGATAGCCTTGGGCACCATGACCTGGGGCGAGCAGAACAGCGAGGCAGAGGCCTTCGCACAGATCGAACGGGCCAAGGCCGCGGGGATCAACTTCCTCGACACCGCGGAAATGTACCCGGTGCCGCCCAAGGCCGACACCTACGCCACCACCGAGCGCTACATCGGTAATTACTTCAAAAGCCGCGGCGACCGTGCCGACTGGATCCTCGCCAGCAAGATCGCCGGCCCCGGCAACACCATCGACTACATCCGCGATGGCAGCCTCAAGCACAACCGCAAGCACATCGCCGAAGCCCTGGACGCGAGCCTCAAGCGCCTGCAAACCGACTGGATCGACCTCTACCAGTTGCACTGGCCCGAGCGCAGCACCAACTTTTTCGGCCAACTGGGCTACAAGCACAAGGCCGACGAAGACCTGACGCCGCTGGAGGAAACCCTCGAAGCCCTGGATGAGCAGGTCAAGGCCGGCAAGATCCGCCACATCGGCCTGTCCAACGAAACCCCGTGGGGCACCATGAAGTTCCTGGCCCTGGCCGAAGCCCGCGGCTGGACCCGTGCGGTGTCGATCCAGAACCCCTACAACCTGCTCAACCGCAGCTTTGAAGTGGGCCTGGCGGAGATCGCCATCCGTGAACAGTGCGGTTTGCTGGCGTATTCACCGCTGGCGTTCGGCATGCTCAGCGGCAAGTACGAAGGTGGCGCACGCCCGGCCAAGGGCCGCCTGAGCCTCTATAGCCGCTTCAGCCGCTACTTCAACCCGCAGTCGGAAGCTGCATGCAGCCGTTACGTGGCACTGGCCCGTGAGCACGGCCTGGACCCGGCGCAGATGGCATTGGCGTTTGTAACCCAACAACCGTTCGTGACCAGCAACATCATTGGCGCCACGACCCTGGAGCAGCTGGACAGCAACATCGCCAGCGCCGACCTGAAACTGTCGAATGAGGTGCTGGCAGGGATTGAGGCGATTCAGAAGGATCATCCGAATCCTGCGCCTTGATTGATCTCTAGACCGCCTTCGCGAGCAAGCCCGCTCCCACATTCGACTGCATTCCAAAGGTGGAACTCGGTCGAATGTGGGAGCGGGCTTGCTCGCGAAGCGGCCCTCAAAAACACCAAGAATTCAAAGCGCCCGCGCAATAATCTCCTTCATGATCTCATTCGTCCCCGCATAAATCCGCTGCACCCGCGCATCTGCCCACGCCCGCGCAATCGGGTATTCCCACATAAACCCATACCCGCCGTGCAGTTGCACACACTCATCCAGCACCTTGCACTGCAGGTCTGTGGCCCAGTATTTGGCCATCGCGGCCGTGGGCACATCGAGCTTGCCTTCCAGGTGCAACTCCATGCACTTGTCGACAAACACCCGGCCGATCTGGGTTTCAGTGGCAATCTCCGCCAGCTTGAATCGGGTGTTCTGGAAGTCGATGATCGCCTTGCCGAACGCCTTGCGGTCGCGGGTGTATTCCAGCGTCCATTGCAGCGCCGCCTCGGCTGACGACAACGCGCCAATCGCCACCGTCAAACGCTCCTGCGGCAACTCCTGCATCAGGTAGGCAAAGCCCATCCCCGCCTGGCCCAGCAGATTCTCCTTGGGCACCCGCACATCCTGGAAGAACAGCTCCGATGTATCCTGGGCCTTCATCCCGACCTTCTCCAGGCGCTTGCCCTTGTCGAAGCCCGGCGTGTTGGCCTCCACCAGAAACAGACTGGTGCCCTTGGCGCCGGCCTTGGGATCGGTCTTGGCCACGACGATCACCAGATCAGCCAGGAAGCCATTGGTGATGAACGTCTTGGAGCCATTGATCACGTATTCATCGCCATCCAGCACCGCCGTGGTCTTGACCCCTTGCAGGTCGGACCCGGCCCCCGGCTCGGTCATGGCAATCGCCGTGACCATTTCCCCGGAGATCAGCTTGGGCAGGTACTTGTGCTTCAGCGCCTCACTGCCGTAATGCAGGATGTAGGGCGCAACAATGTCCGAATGCAGGGAGAAACCAATCCCGGTCAATCCCAGGCGGCTGATCTCCTCGATCACCACCGCGCTGTAGAGAAAGTCCGCCCCGAGGCCGCCGTACTCTTCCGGCAAATGCGAGCAGAGCATCCCCGCCTCCCCCGCCTTGTTCCACAGGTTGCGGTCGATGTACCCCTGCTTTTCCCATTGCCCGTGGAACGGCGCCGCGTCTTTTTCGAGGAAGGTGCGCACGCTCTGGCGGAAGAGTTCGTGCTCCGAGCTGAACAAGGTTCTGGGAATCATGGGTCACCTGTGTGAATTGTCGGACAAGACCGGGATCACAGAGCCTAAGCCGCGAAGGCGTCACAGGACACTGGACACATGCGACAAAAAATAAGACGATCCAGCCGTCTGGCGACCACTTTCCCCTATAAGAATAAATGAAATTATGTCTAACCAAATCTCCACGCCCTTGCGGCGCGTCAGCATTTTGGCCATTGATCGGGTATTCGCTTCAACCCTCATGCAAGCCAAGGATTTCTTCCACCTCGCGAGCCTGCGCTACGGCAAACAGCTGGGCCAGGGCCTCACCCCCGCCTTCGAAACCCGCCTGGTCAGCCCCGACGGGCAGTCGGTGCGCAGCTTCAGCGATGTGATCATGCCGGTGGACGGCGGCCTCGAAAACGCCGACATCATCGTGCTCCCGGCCTTCTGGGACGATTTCGACTCGTTGTGCCAACGCTACCCCCAAGTGCTGCCCTGGCTGCGTGAACAACACGCCCGTGGCGCGGTGCTGTGCGGCGAAGCCACTGGGGTGTTCTGGCTCGCCGAAGCCGGCCTGCTGGATGGCAAGGAAGCGACCACCTATTGGCGCTTCTTCAACGCTTTCACCGAACGCTTTCCCAAGGTGCAGCTGAACCAGGACAAGCACCTGACCGACGCCGACAACCTGTACTGCGCCGGCGGCACCACCTCGGCCTGCGATCTCTACATCTACCTGATCGAACGCTTCTGCGGCGCCAACATCGCCCAGGCCGTGGCCCGCGACATCCTCTACGAAGTGCAACGCAGCTACGCCCCCGGGCGCATCGGTTTTGGCGGGCAGAAGCTGCACCAGGACGTGATCATCCTGCAGATCCAGCATTGGCTCGAAGAGCACTTCGCCGACAAGTTCCGCTTCGAAGACGTGGCCCGGGAACACGGCATGAGCATCCGCAACTTCATGCGCCGCTTCCAGACCGCCACCGGTGACAAGCCGCTGCACTACCTGCAACGGTTGCGCATCGAGACAGCCAAGGGCCTGCTGTCCGGCAGCCGCAAAAGCATCAAGACCATCAGTTACGAGGTGGGCTACGACGACGCGAGCTTCTTTGCGCGGCTGTTCCGCCAGCATACCGAGCTGTCGCCCAACCAGTATCGCCAGCAGTTCCAGCAGGCCGCGTAACCAAAGGGTATACGCAGTAAAAATGTGGGAGCTGGCTTGCCTGGGATGGCGGCGTGCCAGGCACCAGAGGCATCAACCGACAGACCGCTATCGCGGGCAAGCCCGGCTCCCACAGTTGCTTTCTGTTGACCTGGAAATTTTGCATAAAAAAAGGCCCGCATCGCTGCGGGCCTTTTTCATTTCAAGCACATCGCTTACGGCTTGTGCGCCCGCGACAGGAACTCGTGGGACTGCATTTCCAGCAAGCGGCTCAAGGTGCGCTGGAATTCGAAGTTCAAGCGGCCGCCGGTGTAGAGGTCCTTGAGCTCGACTTCCGCCGAGATGATCAGCTTGACGTTGCGGTCGTAGAATTCGTCGACCATGTTGATAAAGCGCCGCGCGATGTCGTCGGTGGTGACGCTCATCTGCTCGACACCGCTCAGGATCACCGCGTGGAAGATCTTGCCCAGTTCGATGTAGTCGTTCTGGCTGCGAGGGCCGTCGCACAGTTCGCGGAATTCGAACCAGGCCACGTCATCGCAGGTGCGCAGTGCGATGATTTCGCGGTTTTCGATGATCAGCTTGTCGTTTTCAATCGCCTGGGTGCATTCCGGCGTCAGCGCGCGGAAGCTCTTGCGCAGGCTTTCCTGGGCCACTTCGTTGAGCGGGTAGTGGAACAGTTCGGCTTGTTCAAGGTGACGCAGGCGGTAGTCGACGCCGCTGTCGACGTTGACGATGTCGGTGTTCTGCTTGATCAGGGCGATGGCCGGCAGGAAACGCGCGCGTTGCAGGCCGTCCTTGTAAAGGCCGTCGGGCACGATGTTCGAGGTGGCGACAAGGGTCACGCCGTTCTTGAACAACTCTTCCATCAGGGTGCCGAGGATCATCGCGTCGGTGATGTCGGACACGAAGAACTCATCGAAACAGATCACCCGGGCTTCTTCCGAGAAGCGCTTGGCGATGATGGTCAGCGGGTTCTTTTCGCCCGGCAGGGTCTTCATCTCTTCATGCACGCGCTTCATGAAGCGGTGGAAGTGGGTGCGGACCTTTTCCTTGAACGGCAGCGCTTCGAAGAAGGTGTCCACCAGGTAAGTCTTGCCCCGGCCAACACCACCCCAGAAATACAGGCCCTTGACCGGCGTATGGTCTTTCTTGCCAAACAGCTTGCTGAACATGCCCGGCTTGTTCTGCGAGGCCTGGACCAGATCGTCGTACAGGCGCTGCAAATGGCGCACCGCAGTTTCCTGGGCAGCGTCATGGAAGAATTCAGGGCGTTTCAGATCAGCTTGATATCGTTCTAGGGGCGTCATAATTCGTTAGCAAGGCAACAAAAACGGGCCGCCACTGTAACGACGGCCCTGAAGAATGGCAATCAACCCTTGGTCGGGTCAATCCTCGATTGGGGTCAACGCAACGCGCAAGGCTTCGATCGCCGCATCCCGCGAGGCGCTGTCGGCGAACGCCGGGCTATCGGCGACGACTTCACCGTCCAGCCACACGCTGAAGCTCGAGGCTTCACTGCGTACATCCAGCGCCTGACCCGATTGCAGCTGCTTGGTTACGGCGCCTGCGGTTTTACCGTCGGCAAAGTTGCGCGACAGCAGCAGTTGCTCGCCTTCGGCCGCCAGCAAACGGAAGCGGAAGCTGCCGTCGTCTTCGCGGAAGCTGACAAAGCGTGCGGCTTTCGCAGCTTTCTTCTTGGTGGTGGCAGCCACGGCGACCGGATTGACGAACGAGCGCAGGCCCACCGCTTCACGCAGTTCGGCCAGGAACGGTGCAGCCACGGCGCGGGCTTTGCGGGCGCCGACCAGCAGCAGGTCTTCCATGTCCGACGGGCGCGACATCAGTTGGTGATAACGCTCGCGCGCTTCACCCAACTGGCCGTCCAGCAGTTGGAACAGACGGTTCTTCGCCTCACCCCAGCCCAGGCCCTGCAGCAGTTCGCCGCGGAACTCTTCTTCCTGGGCCTGGGTGGCAAATGCCTGGTACAGGGTGAACAGGTGCGAGTTGTCCGGATCCTTGGCTTCGCCCGGCGCGCGGGAGTCGGTGACGATCCGCGAGATCGCGTCCTTCATGTCCTTGGCGCTGGTGAACAACGGGATGGTGTTGTCGTAGCTCTTCGACATCTTGCGGCCATCCAGGCCCGGCAAGGTGGCGACGCTTTCTTCGATCAGCGCTTCGGGCATGGTGAAGAATTCTTTACCCTTGCCGAACAGGTGGTTGAAGCGCTGGCCGATGTCGCGAGCCATTTCCACGTGCTGGATCTGGTCACGACCGACCGGCACCTTGTGGGCGTTGAACATCAGGATGTCCGCAGCCATCAGCACCGGGTAGCTGTACAGGCCCATGGTGATCCCCGCATCCGGGTCTTCGCCGTTCTCCAGGTTCTTGTCCACCGAGGCCTTGTAGGCGTGCGCACGGTTGAGCAGGCCCTTGGCCGCCACGCAGGTCAGCAGCCAGGTCAGCTCGGGGATTTCCGGGATGTCGGACTGGCGGTAGAAGGTTACCCGGTTCACATCCAGGCCACCGGCCAGCCAGGTCGCGGCGATTTCCATGCGCGAGCGCTGGATGCGCTGCGGGTCATCGCACTTGATCAGGGCGTGGTAGTCGGCCAGGAAGTAGAAGGAGTCGGCGTTGGCGTCCTGGCTGGCAAGGATCGCCGGGCGAATCGCGCCGGCGTAGTTGCCCAGGTGCGGCGTGCCGGTGGTGGTGATGCCGGTGAGGATGCGGGTACGGGTCGTCATGGGTGATCGCTTGTCATCAATTCGAAAGACGTGGCAGCACAAGATCCTTGAGATCGGTCAGCTTGCCATGAAAAAAGTGTCCGCATTCTGCCACTTTCAGCAGCTCATGGGGGCGATTCAGGGCCGCGGACCAGTCGTAGACGAGTTGCGGGTCGACCACTTCGTCGGTTTCCGGCTGGATCACGGTCAATGGGCAGCCTTGTGGCAACACGTCGTTATCCCGCAGGCGCATCACGGCCGCGGCCACCATGAACAGGTGCGCGAGTTTTTCGCCCTTGGCTTCCAGGCGGCCGCCGAGGGTGGCCGCGACAAACCCGCCGAAGGAAAAACCCAGCAGGGTGATCGGCAGGTCGGGATGCTTTTCACGCAGCCAGGTGGCTGCCGCTTCGGCGTCGTCGACTTCACCGGTGCCCATATCGTGCGTACCGGCACTGGTGCCGACACCGCGATAATTGAAACGTAACGTGATCAAGCCGGCATCGCGCGCGGTGCGTTGCAGGGTCGATACGACTTTGTTGAGCATGGTGCCGCCCTGCACCGGGTTCGGGTGACAGATCAGCGCCAGGCCACGTGGCTCGGGGTGATCCAGATACAGGGCGTCCAGTTGGCCTACCGGGCCATCGATCAAAACGGGGGTTTCACGCATCAGCAAGGAAGGAACTCCGTGACCTCTCAAGGGGTCGACTCGTCTAGCTAAAAGTCTGTGCATGGCATCATTGCGAGCTTAATCGCGGTATACAGCGCAGGTCCGAGCCGTTAACGTAAAGCAAAGCCGTTTATAGAGGAAGGACTCGTGGAACACTCGCTCTTAGTTTGGTTGTTGCCGACTCTCGCCTTGGTTGCCGGTGTCGCCATTGGATTCCTGGTTGCCCGCCTGCTGCCGAATGCCGCGCCTAACCGCACGCAGCGTCAGCTGGATGACATTCAGGAACGTTTTGACAGTTATCAGAACGAGGTTGTTACCCACTTCAACAGCACCGCGACCCTGGTGAAAAAGCTCACTCAGAGCTATCAGGAAGTACAGGATCATCTCGCCGAGGGTGCCAACCGCCTGGCCCTGGACGACATCACCCGCCAGCGCCTGCTGGCCGCGCTGCATTCCGATGCACCGCACGCTCCACGGGAACGCCTGACCCCTCCGCGGGAAAATCAGGAACCGCCACGGGATTACGCGCCAAAAACGCCAAACGCCCCGGGGATGCTGGATGAGCATTACGGCTTGAAAAAGTAATAGCTTTTCAAGCGGCATGAAAAAGCCCGGCTGATCGATGATCAGCCGGGCTTTTTTGTTGGCACCAGGTCGACCAGACGACACTGATCCAATGTGGGAGCGGGCTTGCTCGCGAATGCGGTCTATCAGTCACCCTATGTATTAACTGACCCACCGTATTCGCGAGCAAGCCCGCTCCCACATTGACCGAGTCCGACTTCAGGACACTGGCTGTTCTTGTAGCTGCCCGTTCTCGATCCGCACGTGCCGCCCATGGAAACGCTTGAGGCTGCTGCGGTGCCCGACGCTGACGATGCTCAACCCCGGCAATTCATCGATCAACGCCTGATACAGCGCCGCCTCATCTTCCTCGTCCATCGCCGAGGTGGCCTCGTCCATGTACAGCCATTGCGGTTCAAACAACAACGCCCGCGCAAACGCCAGGCGCTGTTGCTCACCCGGCGACAGCATGCGCTGCCAGTGATTGGCCTCATCCAAGCGTGGAATCAGGTGCGCCAGGCGGCAGGTTTCCAGGACCTGTGCATAACGTTGCGCCGGGTACGCGCCCTCCTCCTGTGGATAACTCAACACACCCCGCAAGGTACCAATCGGCAGGTACGGCTTTTGCGGCAGGAACAGATAACGCTCGGCCGGCAAGCGGATGTTGCCGTGGCCGTTTGGCCAGAGATTGCCCATGGCCCGCAGCAAGGTTGACTTGCCGCTGCCGGAACGCCCGCTGAGCATCAATCGCTCACCCTCGGCAACCGTCAGGTTGGCGCCATCCAGCAAGTGACGACCATCCGCCAGATCGAGGCTGAGGTTGCTCATCTGCAAATTGCCGCCCTGGCGTTGCAACTCGATGCCCATGTTGCGGCCTTCGTTTTCTTCCATCGCCTCGCCAAAGCTCAGCAGACGATCACAGGTCGCACGCCAGCTGGCCAACACGGTGTACGCGTCGACAAACCAGCTCAGGCTGCCCTGCACGCTGCCAAACGCACTGGCCACTTGCATCAGCACGCCCAGCTCTATCTGGCCGGAAAAGTAACGCGGCGCTGCCACCACAAACGGGAAGATGATCGCGATCTGCGAGTAACCACTGGTGAAAAAGTTCAGGCGCTTCTTGAGCTGCATGATGCTCCAGAAGTTGCTCCACACCCGCCCGAAACGTGCACTCAGTTGCTGGTGTTCATTCGGCTCGCCATTGAACAGCGCGATGCTTTCCGCGTTCTCGCGCACCCGCACCAGGCTGAAACGCAAGTCGGCCTCGAAGCGTTGCTGGCGGTTGCTCAAGCCGATCAGTTTTCGACCAATCAAGTGGGTCAACCAACTGCCCAGCACGGCATATACCAGTGCCGCCCAGAACATATAGCCGGGAATCGTGATGCCCCAAACCTCGATACTGCCGGACACGCCCCACAGGATCACCGAGAACGACACCAGGCTCACCAGGTTACTGATAAACCCCAGGCCCAGGCTCAGGGTGCTGCTGGTAAAGGCGTTGAGGTCTTCGGAGATACGTTGGTCGGGGTTATCGGTGTAGCCGCCATATTCCAGGTGGTAGTAGTTCTTCTCGCTCAGCCACTTGGCGAAGTAGGTTTCAGTCAGCCAGCGCCGCCAGCGGATGGTGAGCATTTGCTGCAAATAGGAAGTGAACACCCCGGTGACGATCGCCACCACGGCGATCACGCTGAAATACATCAGCAGGTGGGTGAAGGCGTCGTAGTCCTTCTTTTCCAGGGCGTTATAGAAGTCGCGGTTCCAGCTGTTGAACCACACCGACACCGCCACACTGAACAGCGAAAGCCCCAGCACCACCAGCAACAACAGCCAGGCCTTGAACTTCTCCTCACTGCGCCAGTAGGGGGTGATCAGCGCCCAGACTTTCCTTAAAAATTGCCCACGCACCGCGTCATTGACCGCGGAATACTCAGCGTTCTGATTCATTGTTCAGGCTCGGTAGGAAAAAAATAACAGGCGTTTGAACCGATCATAGACGATCGGTTCAGGGCTCCGTGCGGCCTGAAGCAGATTGTTCAGTCGCCGTTCAACGTCGAACCGGGCGTTTCTGCAACTTGCGCTGCAACGTTCGACGATGCATGCCCAGGGCGCGGGCCGTGGCGGAGATGTTGCCTTCGTGCTCGGTCAACACCCGCTGGATGTGTTCCCACTGCAGGCGGTCCACTGACATCGGGTTTTCCGGCACCAGGGTGTCGAGGTCGGCGTGCTCGGAGAGCAAGGCGGCCAGCACGTCGTCGGCATCTGCCGGCTTGCACAGGTAGTTGCAGGCGCCACGCTTGATCGCCTCGACGGCGGTGGCAATGCTGGAATAGCCGGTGAGGATCACCACGCGCATTTCCGGGTCCAGCTCCAGCAGCTTGGGCAGCAGCACCAGGCCGGAGTCGCCGTCCATTTTCAGGTCCAGGGCCGCGTATTCCGGCAGGTCGGCCGTGGCGATGGCCAGGCCTTCCTCGGCGGAACCTGCGGTGCTGACGCGAAAGCCACGACGGCTCATGGCGCGGGCCATCACGCGGGTAAAGGTGGCGTCGTCATCTACCAGCAGCAGGTGCGGCAGTTCTTCGCCTTCGACTTGGATCTCGTCACTCATCGATGTCTCCTCGTGCGACACGGGGCAGGCGCAGCTCGGTGAGCGTGCCGCCTTCCTCATGACTATAGAGTTTCACTGAGCCGCCCGCGCGGGTCACGCTGGCCTTGCTCAAAAACAGGCCCAGGCCGAAGCCTTTGCCCTTGGTGGTAAAGAAGGGCTTGCCGATCTGCTCGGCAATCGCCAGCGGCACACCGGCGCCGTGGTCGCGAATGCTGATGGTGAAGTCTTCCGCATCCCAGTCCAGGGTCACTTCCAACCCTTCCGGGCAGGCATCGGCGGCGTTGTTCAGCAGGTTCAGCAGCGCCTGGGTCAGGTCCGGCGGCGGTGCCATGCGCGGCACCGTGCCCTGGCCCAGCAGGTGAAACCGGTAACTGGCTTCGGGACGCATCAGGTGCCAGCGGTTCAGGGCTTCGTCCAGCCACTGGGTTACGTCTTGCATCTCCACCGCCAGGCGGCGATTGGCCTCGGCGGCGCGCACCAGCTGCTGCAAGGTCAGCTTGCACTGCTTGACCTGTTCCTGCAGCACACTCAGGTCGTCTTGCAGGGCCGGGTCGTGGTGGTCCTGGGTCATTTCCTTGAGCAGTACGCTCATGGTCGCCAGCGGCGTGCCCAATTCGTGGGCCGCGCCGGCGGCCTGGGTGGCGACGGCCAGCAACTGCTGGTCCCGCAGGCCTTCTTCACGGCGAATGGCGCGCAGCTCTTCCTGGCGGCGCAGCTCTTCCGCCATTCGTGCGGCAAAAAAGGTGATGACCGCCGCCGACAGGGCAAAGCTCAGCCACATGCCGTAGATCTGCAGGTTTTCCCGGGCGATGGGGAAGGTCTGCAACGGGTAGAACTGTGCCAGCAGCAGGGTGTACAGGGTCAGGGCAATACCCGACAGCACCACCGAATAACGCCACGGCAAGGTCACCGCCGCGATGGTCAGTGGCACCAGGTAATAGGACACGAACGGGTTGGTGGAGCCGCCGGAGAAGTACAGCAATACGCTGTGGATAAACAGGTCGCAGGCCAGTTGCAGGGCGTATTCCAGCTCGGTCACAGGCCACGTGGTGCGCAGCCGGATGACGGTAAATACACACAGCACCGTGGAGAAGCCGAGGGTCACGGCCAACTGCAACCAGGGCAGCGGCAGCAGCTTGAACCAATAGGCGAGCCCCACCGAACCGGCCTGTGCGGCCAGCACCAGGGTGCGGATGAACGTCAGGCGCCAAAGGTTCTGGCGGGTGGCGGAAGTCAGTTTTACGGCGGCGAGCATGAGCTCTCCCGATGAGCGCTGCAGGCGGATCGCACGGAGTATAAACGAAGCGACAGCGCTGGCACGGCGTGTGTGGCTCTTTGACGCAGGGGTCAGGATCATGACCGTTCGTCGGCATCCGCCAACTTGTAGCGAATGTGTAAACCCGAAGAACTGAAACCTTGCGTCTACAGTCTTACCGAACACGAACATCTCAAGGAGCTTACATGTCTCGTTTCATTCGCAGTGCAGCCACCCTCACCCTCGGCGCCGCTACCCTCGCCAGCCTGCCGGCCATGGCCGCTGACGAACTGCATTACAACCAGATTTCCCTGCGTGCCGAAGTCAGCCAGGAAGTGGCGCGCGACCAGATGATCGTCACCCTGTACACCGAGTCGCAGAACACCGACCCGGCCAAGCTTGCCGCCGAAATCACCACCACCATGAACAAGGCGCTGGCCCAGGCCCGCGAAGTCAAAGGCGTGACCCTGCGCCAGGGTAGCCGCAACAGCTACCCGATCTACGACAACAAGAACCAGAAAATCACCGGCTGGCGTGAACGCGCTGAGCTGCGCATGGAAAGTGCCGACTTCGCCGCCCTGTCCAAGCTCACCGGCGACATGCTGACCAACCTGAAAATGGACAGCATGGACTTCGCCATCGCCAACCCGACCCGCAAGGCCAGCGAAGATGCCCTGCTTAAAGAAGCGGTCACCGCATTCAAGGCCCGTGCCCAACTGGCCACCGATGCGCTGGGCGGCAAGGGCTACAAGATCGTCAACCTGAACTTCAACACCAACGGTTATCCACAGCCGTATGCCCGTGGCGGGATGATGATGAAAGCCGCAGCGATGGATTCGGCACCGACGCCGGAAGTCGAAGCCGGCACCAGCCAGGTCAACATGACCGCAGATGGCGTGATCGAAGTCCAGATGCCTTGATCGAGTGGTACCCCAGTTGCAATGACGCTGCCCACGGGCAGCGTTTTTTTTTGCCTGCGCACTTCATTCAAGAAGTATCAGCGGTAATAACCGGATATCAGCTTAAGAAAATACTCAATGGCTGAGAGTGTTCTGGTCCACACACCTTGAAGCGCACCGGCGATAAATCTTTTCAGCTTATAACCCGCGTAATGGCGAACTACATCTTCCCCATCAAAGAACGGAACACGCCTACACGCTGAACCACCTATGGCGGACATCACATCATTCCTGCACACCATGCACATCAGGATTTGTCATATGACCACCATAGGTTCCATCGCGGCAAACAACGGCTTCTTCCTTGATACCCCCTCCTCGGCAGGTATTGCCGAAGAACAGGGAAAACCCCGCCAAGGTACGGATACTTCACGGCAGACATATTCGCCAGGGCAGCCCGTAAAGGCAGCCGATCGGGCCACCGACACTCCCGCATCACGACCCCGCCGTCACACTCACGACGTGTTGATCCCGGGATTGCCATACAACAAGACAGTCGAAAACTACATTCGCAGTGCAACGACAGGGTTCGAGACGCCCCTGGAAAGCACCGCCAACCTTATCAAGGCCGAAATCAAGAAAAAGTGGGGCGAGGACGTTGATCCGGACAACACGTTTATTACTACCTTCAACTACGACCCGACACGGGGAAGGCCTCCTCGCAATGCAAAGGTACTGAACCGGATAACCTTGACCCAGGCGGCCCTGCAAGATGTGCAGAAAAAAAACAACACCGATGAACACCAGACGCCCGAGGAAAAAACACGCACGACCCTGCATACCTGGCTGGAACGGCTACTGACGTTTTCGCCGCTGGGCCAGGCGGGGCTTGCCATTGACTCTGCCGTCAATGCCCAGCAGACCTATGAGTTTATATACCGCGCCTCCCCGCCCGGCCAGCGCCAGCAATACAACGAGTCGATGCGGATCAAAAAGACCCCGGAGCAATTCAGGGAATTGGTGTGGAACACCGAACGCGCCGCGCCGTATAAAACATTCCTGGATACGTTCTGGCCCAGCCACGAAAGCAAATACACGGCATTGACCAAGGCCTCCTTCGTTGCCGCCATCCTGCTCCAGGAAAAGACCGGCAGCCTGAGCCCAAGCGACAAGGAACTGGCGCTACGCGCAGCGAACTTGACCACCGATAAAGACTGGTCGAACCTCCGCGTCGAGGACCTGAAAGCCTCTGCCGCCCAGGACCCAGGCCTGGAAATGGGTCTGCTCAGCATCAACGGTTTTCAATCTTCGGACCTGCTGTACATCACCGACAAAAACCCCAAGGTCACCGATGACGGCAAGATCATCAGCCCCACGCTTTTGTATATTCCCGGCAACTCGTCGCCTATTCATCGCTTTGACAGCCAGGCCCAGATGAAAAACTGGCTGGCTGAGCAAGCTGCCGACCCCACCAAGCGCGAAGCCCTTTCAACCCATTTCACGCTGCGTGACCAGGCCGACCGGACGTTCTCCGACGGCGTGAACCAGACACTGACCGGGCTGGGTGGCTGGCACCGCAAAGACGCGCCGGATGCCGATGTGTTGGAGCGCCTGAATGAATTCAACCCGCAGACTTTCATCACCACCGAACCCCTCGCCCAGGACCCATTCGAGGCCATTACTGCCCGCCAGAAAGATCGCTCGTACAAGGATGCCGAGACCCAAATCGTCACCGACAGCGACGTGACCAAAGCCAACATCCTCAAAGGCCTGGAAACCGCCACCAAGGTCGCGATGCTGATGACGCCGCTGGCACTGGTGATGCCCGAAGTCGCCGTAGCCCTCGAGGTGTTCTACGTCGCCTCCGGCGTAGCGGAGGCCGGTATCGGCATCGATGACGTCAAGCACGGCAAGAAAGGCGGGGCCGACCATATCGTGTTCGGAGTGCTCAATGCGCTGCCGACGGTGGCTTCGGGCGCAACTTCACTGGTGGAGAAAGGGATAGAGAGGGCCTCGAAAGCCCTTGAGTCCTCCACCCGCATCGCCCTCACGCGCGAAGTCGAGCCGGGAGCTGCAGGGGCAAGCGTGCTGGTACCTGAGGGCCTGTCCGCAGACCAGACCTTCCTGATCAAGCGTGCAACCCATACCGATGTAGTGGTCGGGGATGACGTTTACCGCTACGACCCCGCACAACCGGACGCCTTGACCAAGATGGGGCCTACCGAGCATGCCGAGCCGCTGGAGGATTTTGAAGCCGTTTGTGCGCCGGTTGGGCGCCGCGTAAAGCGCAACATTGACAGCTTGTGCTACACAAAAATGATCGAGGACGCCGATACATCGGTCGCTCAAGACGCCCAGGCACTTGAGCATCGGCGTCTCTTGCCGGGCGCCCCAACGCAGGAAGGCGCGCGGACCGTGGTGCATGAGCACAGGCTGTATAGAGTGAGCGACACATCCAGCCAGGAGCTGATGTCGGTGCCCGGGCACACGCCGGTTACCTACCGCAACCAAACCAGCGGGGTGGTGCTCAATGAGCCGGACTTCGGCTATGAAGATATCGGTCAACCACGGGCGCTCAACCAGGAAACCGTGGTTGTAAAGCTGGACCAGATCAGTGATCTCAGTGATGACCAGCGCGTCCTGAGGGGCATAAAAATACCCTACGCAGGAATAGATTATGTGGTGGTCGAGGGCGATACCGGCATTTACTACGTGGCCGAATACGACGGTTCGAACCCTGCGCTCAACTTTCAACGCATCGCCGCAAACACCGATCCGGCCAGCCGGGACATCATCAGGCTGCATGACGAGTACAAGGACCTCTATCGTGACATTTCCGGAAAAACCCACAATAACGATCTGGTGATACTGCCCTCCCTGGACTCACTGGCAAAAAAACTGAGCCTTGAATACAACTTCACACCCGATCAAGCCACCCAACTGGACCGAGTCCTGGCCGGACTGTCCGATGAAAAGAAACGTGAAGTTCTACTGGCAGTCTATGCCTGGGACAAGAAGGTAGAGGTGGCCGCCAAGACCATACAACTTGAGCCCCTTCAAAAGCCTCACTATTTCGGGCAGCTCACGGTCAACGAGCAAAACAAGGCCTACGCCCGTTGGGGCAAGAGAACGGTGGAGGAACAGTTCCAGACAACCGGTATACGGTCGGCCAACCAGAAAACCCTGGCCGATGCCGGTAACAGTCTGCGCAGCGACGTGGCCAATGAAATAGTGACCTGGCTATACACTCGAACCGGCGCGCCCAACTACTCGGAGGTCATCCTGAAAACGGGTGCTGGCAATTGCGACCAGATGGCCAGGGTCGCCACCGATACCGTTAACGCCAGTGGCGGCTTTGCCCGCATTGCACAAGTGCAGGGACACACCTTCAGCGTGGTCGGCGGCCCCGCAAGTCAGCCTAACCTCTTGACCGCTGGATTTGCCGAGCCCGAATGGGCTGATGCGTGGATAGTGGACCCATGGGCCGGTATCACTTGTCCGGCCAACGAGTACCACGGCCAATTCGCACAACGCATGCAGGAATGGAGCGACGAGGGCCGGCAAATCCTGATCGGAGATGGTGGTACGCCGCCTCGGCACGTCTGGAGCGATCCTATGGACCCGCGGTGGATACAGTCCACCGTTTATGGCGGCGCACAGGTGTTTTAAGGCGATCGCCGCGACGCAGGCGCTTGTCTCAACCTGGGTAACCCGAACGGCGGCAACCGTGGTGACCGCCGTTCTCGTTCGCGTAGCGTTTACCTGCCATTTCAGGGAGCAGGACTGCAATGCCGCTGCCTTCGGGCAGCATTTTTTTTGCCTGGCACTTAATTCAAGAAGTTTCAGCGGTAATAACCGGTTACCAGCTTCAGAAAATGCTTAATCGCCGGGCGTCTGCTGGTCCGGACACATTGAAGTGCGTTGGTGATAAATCTTTTCAACTTATAACCCGTGCAATGGACAACTACATCCTCACCCTCAACGAGCGGAACACGCCTGGACGCTGCACCACTCATGGCGTAGATCACCGTACTCCTCATCCACAGTTTATGGCGGCGCAGATGCGTGCAATCAACATCCAGCCAGGTAATCTGAAATGACAAGCTCAGCTCAACTTAACATTGTCCATTACCCACAAACACCGCTACCCGGTACGACTCAAGAACAACGTACCGAGGCGCTGGAACGGATACCGCCAACGCCATTGAAGAGTACCGATATTTATGAAACGGACAACGTTGGCACTACCGCCAGGAACGAGTCTGATATCTACAAGGCAACCATTTACGGACCCGACTTTGTTCACGCGCCAGGCGATGGGTATATCTACAATGAGCGAGAGGCTCATATCGATGCCTATGCCAATCGTGTAAAGACGCAGATCGAAAATATAGAAAGTGGCACTGAAGGCGAACGAAACGTCAAGTTCCAGAACGTGCGCCTGTTCATGGACCCCGCAGGATACTTCAGTGGGGGTTTATTGGCAGCCGGGTTCGACCCGCATGAAAAGTTCACGGTAACGTTCAATACCTATGTCGGTATGGGCACAGCACAAAATCTCTCTGATACCCAGACACACACTTATTTCGCATGGGAAATTGCAGCGGGTGCTCTAGCGCACGACAGACCCGCACGTGGTGGGGTTTTAAATTTTCCTGAAATGGAAATAGAAAAAAAAGACCGGACAAAAATCAATGATTTGGAAGCGTTCGGCCGACAACTTCAAGCTCGCTGGGAGAAAGACATAGCCGCGCCGATGCGCGAGGGCTCCGGAACAATAGCAGAGCGATCGGGAAAAGCAGACGCCTATGTAACACGGGGCACGTTGCTGAGCCTTCGTAGTGACACGGAAAATTTCGCAAGGTTAAGCCCTGCCGGCCAGGAAGCGGTGAATCGCACGCTGGACAAGAATGGGCAAGTGATTATCCCCAATATTTACGGCTACCCCATGAGCGGGTATGCCTTTATCCCCTACACGCCTTACGATGGCAATACCGCCAATCGCCCCAATCAGGGAGTCATGATCGACTTGAAGAACGGCGCTGTCCGCGAGATAAAAGGCGATGACGAATTTGCGAACTGGGCCAAAGACAATCGTGATGAATTGATGCGCCGTTTCAATACCGGTGATATGCAAGGGCGACACAATGCCCACTGGCCACCGGCCGGGGCGGTGCTCGACAGCCTCATCCAGGATAATCGGTCGCGATATCCGGGGTACGAACACTGGTACAAAGATAAATCCGTGCCGGTACGAGAGCTATTCAACTACACCGAATCGCGAAAAGCAGGTTATGGGCTGCAATTTGGCGATCTGAACAAAGGTATCGCCCCCCACTACCAGGAGCAGAACGCCAACAATGCGGTGTGGGCCGACCAGACGGATGTGTTTGGTGCCTCGCAGCAAGCCTGGAAGTCGGTGAAAGACACCTGGGGCAAAACCTTTGGTAATCTGCCCATTGTTGGCAATATAGGCAATATCGTGTTTGGCGTGCATGACAGCCTCTATGGCAAGACCGCAGGCGAGCGCACAGGGGGAACTGCTGCGGCCGTCATCTCAAGCCTGATGCTGGCACACGAAGTTGCACCCGGTTTGGTCGAGGCGAGCCTGGGTGAAACTCCGATCACGTTCAACTCCACCGTTACTGAAGACTACCGCTGGAACTATAATTCGCAGAAGAGCGAATTTGAGCTGACACGCGTTTCGAAAGTATCCGGCGATAGTCATCCGGACCCGTCGTTAAATGAAATTGAGTCGAGTGGACCAGAGGTCCCCCCGGCATCTATCAACGTAGACGGCGTCGAACTGCCGCCCCTGAAAACGGTTAAAAATCTGCCGGTCGGCGAGGCCCTTTTTTCTACTGCTGAAAAAACCAGTATTCTCAGTGGAGAAATAGATAGCCTGAACACTATCAACGATAAACTTTACACGTTCGTGGATGTGAACAAACAAGGTTCGGCCCAGCGATTGAACATACTGGTACACGGTAAAGTCGATGAGACTACCGGGGTCGCAAAAGTTTCTTATGATGGAAAGCTCAATAGTCCGGAAGAATTGCTGGATACGCTTCACAGCAAAGGGATCCATCCGGAAGAGTTCGACAACGTGCGCCTGCTGTCATGTGATTCCGCAACCGGTGGGGATGCTTCGTTTGCCGCTCAATTCCAAAAGTTGATTGGCCGCCCTGTCAAAGGTTATAGCGGCACCTTGAGTGCCAACCTGGCCCCTGAAGAGATAAAAGCTGCCATTGACAAGGTAGAAAAAATCTACCTGGAGAACTTATCCGCACAAAATATTCAGATCACCGATAACGTCCGTACCGCAGTAAGAGCTGAGGCTGAACAGTATGTCAGCGAAGAAATGGCGCGGATCAAGAAATTCAAGCCGTCAAAGAGCAACCCGTACTGGAATCCGCTCAAGTGGTGGGCGTTCACTTATAAACCCGAACACTTTCCGGCTAAATCGTAGCGACCTGGAATAGCCGAATCCCGGAGACACTGGGGCCTCGCATGCTTATCTCTACCTGAGTGACAAGAACGGCGGTAACCTCGGTGACTGCCGTTTTCGTTCGGGCACTATTTGCCTGCCACTTCAGGGGTCTCCATGGAAAGAATCACCTTAAAACCGCTGCTCCTTGCTGCCGGCCTGCTGGCATTCATGCCCATGGCCCAGGCAGCCAGCACCCTGGTCTACTGCTCCGAAGCCAGCCCTGCCGGCTTCGACCCCAGCCAGTACACCAGCGGCACCGATTTCGATGCCTCCGCCGAAACCGTGTTCAACCGCCTGACCCAGTTCAAGCGTGGCGGCACTGAAGTCGAACCCGGCCTGGCAACCAATTGGGACGTGTCCAAAGACGGCCTGATGTATACCTTCCACCTGCGCGATGGCGTCAAGTTCCACACCACCGACTATTTCACCCCGACCCGTGATTTCAACGCCGACGACGTGCTCTTCACCTTCCAGCGCCTGCTGGATCCCGAGACCCCGTTCCGCAAGGCTTATCCATCGGAGTCGCCCTACTTCACCGACATGGGCTTGAACACCACGATCAAGAGCGTCGTAAAACTCGACGAGCACACCGTGCGCTTCAACCTGAACAACGTTGACGCCTCCTTCGTGCAGAACCTGGCCATGAGCTTCGCCTCGGTGCAGTCCGCCGAATATGCCGCGCAATTGCTCAAGGAAGGCAAGGCCGCGGACATCAATCAGAAGCCGGTGGGCACCGGGCCATTTGTGTTCAAGCGTTACCAGAAGGATTCACAGATTCGCTACAGCGCCAATAAACAGTATTGGAAGCCCGAAGATGTGAAGCTGGACAACCTGGTGTTCTCGATCACCCCGGACGCCGCCGTGCGCCTGCAAAAGCTCAAGGCCGGCGAGTGCCAGGTCAGCGGTTACCCGCGCCCTTCCGACATCGAAGTGATGAAGCAAGACCCCAACCTGCGGGTTCTTCAGCAAGCCGGCTTCAACCTGGGCTTTCTCGCCTACAACGTGACCCACCCGCCCCTGGACCAGCTCAAGGTGCGCCAGGCGCTGGACATGGCCATCGACAAGCCGGCAATTATCAAGGCGGTGTACCAGAGCGCCGGACAATTGGCGCAGAACGCCCTGCCTCCGGCCCAGTGGTCTTATGACCCGACAATCAAGGACGCGCCCTACGATCCGGCCAAGGCGCGGGCGCTACTAAAAGAAGCAGGGGTTGCACCAGGTACCACCCTCAACCTGTGGGCGATGACCGTACAACGCGCGTCGAATCCCAATGCCCGGATGTCGGCGCAGATGATCCAGCAGGATTGGGAAAAGATTGGCATCAAGGCCAATATCGTCAGCTATGAGTGGGGCGAGTACATCAAACGCGCCAAAGCCGGCGAGCACGACGTGATGATCTACGGCTGGACCGGCGACAACGGCGACCCGGATAACTGGCTGGGCGTGCTCTACAGTTGTGCCGCGGTGAAGGGCAGCAACTATGCAAAATGGTGTAACCCGGCCTACGACAAACTGGTGCAGCAGGCCAAGGTCAGCAGCGACCGCGAGCAACGCATCAAGTGGTATCAACAGGCACAAAAAATCCTTAAGGAACAAGTACCTATAACGCCTATCGCAAACTCGACGGTTTTCCAGCCCCTGCGAAAGGAAGTGCAGGACTTCAAGATCAGTCCTTTTGGACTCACTCCCTTCTACGGCGTCAGTCTGAATAAGTAACAGCCGCGCCCCAACCGAGTGCGCCAGACGCCTCGGTTGGGCATTCCTGGTGCAGCCCTCGCACCGAAAAAAACCCTCAAAAGTGCGTAAATGTGTCTGAACTTACACATATGCGACATTCGTGTACGTTCGTACCACTGTTTAGCCGTTGTAGGCTCTCAACATCTTGCATTGGGTATGGGCCCTGCATAAGTATCCGCAGGTCGACTCACGAGGTCGCCCTCACTACCAAAAATGACAACAAATCATGAGGCCAACATGCTTAAACACGCAGTCATTCCGTTATTAGTCAGCGCCGGTTTAATGGCTGCTGCACCTTTCGCCCAAGCGGCGAGCAACCTGGTGTTCTGCTCCGAAGGGAGCCCGGCCGGTTTTGATCCAGGCCAGTACACCACCGGAACAGACTTCGATGCTTCGGCCGAAACCATGTTCAACCGTCTGACCCAGTTCGAGCGCGGCGGCACCGCTGTTGTTCCTGGGCTCGCCACGACCTGGGACGTTTCCCCGGATGGCCTGACGTACACCTTCCACCTGCGTGAAGGCGTCAAGTTCCACACCACCCCGTACTTCAAGCCAACTCGTGAATTCACGGCTGACGACGTACTGTTCACCTTCAACCGGATGATCAATAAAGACGATCCGTTCCGTAAAGCCTACCCGACCGAGTTCCCGTACTTCACGGACATGGGTATGGACACCAACATCAAGAACATTGAGAAAGTCGATGACCACACCGTCAAGTTCACCCTTGGCACCGTGGACGCCGCCTTCATCCAGAACCTGGCAATGAGCTTCGCCTCCATCCAGTCGGCTGAATACGCCGCCCAGCTGTTGAAGGAAGGCAAGGCACAGGACATCAACCAGAAGCCAATCGGCACTGGTCCGTTCGTGTTCAAGAGCTACCAGAAAGACTCCAACATCCGTTACACCGGCAACAAGGATTACTGGAAACCTGAAGACGTGAAGATCGACAACCTGATCTTCGCCATCACTACCGACCCGTCGGTGCGTATCCAGAAGCTGAAGAAAAACGAATGCCAGGTGACCCTGTTCCCACGTCCGGCCGACCTCAAGGCGCTGGGTGAAGACAAGGACCTGAAACTGCCGCACCAGGCCGGTTTCAACCTGGGCTACATCGCCTACAACGTAATGCCGGTCCTCAAGGGCCAGACCGCGCCTAACCCGCTGTCCGACCTGCGCGTGCGTGAGGCCCTGGACATGTCGGTGAACAAGCAGCAGATCATCGACTCGGTGTACCAGGGCGCAGGCCAACTGGCTGTCAACGCCATGCCGCCAACCCAGTGGTCCTATGACACCACCATCAAGGATGCGCCGTTTGATGTGACCAAAGCCAAGGCTCTGCTCAAGGAAGCCGGCGTCAAGGAAGGCACCGAGATCACCCTGTGGGCGATGCCGGTCCAGCGTCCGTACAACCCGAACGCCAAGCTGATGGCCGAGATGCTGCAGAACGACTGGAAACAGATCGGCCTGAAAGTGAACATCGTCAGCTATGAGTGGGGCGAGTACATCAAGCGTTCCAAAGGCGGCGAGAACCAGGCCATGATCATTGGCTGGAGCGGCGACAATGGTGACCCGGACAACTGGCTGAACGTGCTGTTCGGCTGCGATTCCCTGGCCGGCAACAACTTCTCCAAGTGGTGCGACAAGAAATTCGACGGCATCGTGAAAGAAGCCAAGGCGACTTCCGACGTAGCCAAACGCACCGAGCTGTACAAGCAGGCGCAACATATCCTCAAAGATGCAGTCCCGATGACACCTATCGCGCACTCGACGGTGTATCAACCCATGCGCAACAACGTGCAGGACTTCAAGATCAGCCCATTTGGCTTGAACTCCTTCTACGGCGTGAGCGTAAGCGGCAAGTAAGGATCTCTGGCGGCGACGTTTCATAACGTCGCCGTTATTGCATCCGCCAAGACCGTAGGAAACAGACCACCTCCGCACACGCTGCCGTCCTACGGCAGCTAACTGCGAATCGCGGCTCCGTTACCTACAAGGTCTGTCAGATTCGTTGCATTTACTGCCTGGCTCCCGACCCATAACGTCGTGGTACGGCAGACGCATCGTCTCTGTAGGGCAACTGCCGTTGTGGGATCAGTGTTGTCGCAAGGTCGTGAATGACCTTGCGATTGCTCACTGACGAAAACAACAAACAAGGATCGGGATTGTTATGCGCCATACCACCGTTCTATCCGCGATATTTGGCACCAGCCTGCTGGCTGTGGCCTCGATGGGCCAGGCTGCCGAGAAAAAGAGCCTGGTGTTTTGCTCCGAAGGCAGCCCGGCGGGCTTCGACACCGCGCAATACACGACGGCCACCGATAACGACGCCGCCGAGCCTATCTACAACCGCTTGGCCGAGTTTGAAAAAGGCGCGACCAATGTCGTACCGGGCCTGGCAACCCGTTGGGATATTTCCGAAGACGGCCTGACCTATACCTTCCACCTGCGTGAAGGGGTGAAATTCCACGGCAACAAGGACTTCAAGCCGACGCGCGACTTCAACGCCGACGACGTGCTGTTCACCTTCAATCGCATGCTTGACCCCGAACACCCGTTCCGCAAGGCCTACCCCACCGAGTTTCCGTACTTCAACGGGATGAGCCTGAACAAGAATATCGCCAAGGTCGAGAAAACCGACCCGCACACCGTGGTGATGACCCTGAACACGGTCGACGCCGCGTTTATCCAGAACATCGCCATGAGCTTCGCCTCGATCCTGTCGGCTGAATACGCCGACCATTTGCTCAAGGTCGGCAAGCCCAGCGACATCAACCAGAAGCCGATCGGCACCGGGCCGTTCGTGTTCCAGCGCTACCAGAAAGACTCGCAGATTCGCTACACCGGCAACAAACAGTACTGGGACCCGAGCCGCGTGAAGCTCGACCAGCTGATCTTTGCGATCAACACCGACGCCTCGGTACGGGTACAAAAGCTCAAGGCAGGCGAATGCCAGATCACCCTGCACCCGCGCCCGGCCGACGTCGAAGCCCTGAAGGCCGATCCGAAGCTGCAACTGCTGACCAAGCCAGGCTTT
Source organism: Pseudomonas sp. D8002 (assembly GCF_013385695.1). NCBI lineage: Bacteria > Pseudomonadati > Pseudomonadota > Gammaproteobacteria > Pseudomonadales > Pseudomonadaceae > Pseudomonas > Pseudomonas sp. D8002. The sequence continues at coordinate 107,722 of NZ_JACAPM010000015.1, read as the reverse complement.
AACCTCGGCTACATCGCCTATAACGTGCGGCACAAGCCCTTCGACCAGCTCGAAGTGCGCCAGGCCCTGGACATGGCGGTGAACAAGCAGAGCATCCTCAACGCCGTGTACCAGGGCGCGGGGCAACTGGCGGTCAACGCCATGCCGCCGACCCAGTGGTCTTACGACGACACCATCAAGGACGCCGCCTACAACCCGGAAAAAGCCAAGGAACTGCTCAAGGCTGCCGGCGTGAAGGAAGGTACCGAGATCACCCTGTGGGCGATGCCGGTACAACGGCCGTACAACCCCAACGCCAAGCTGATGGCCGAAATGCTGCAAAGCGATTGGGCAAAGATTGGCCTCAAGGTCAAGATCGTCAGCTATGAATGGGGCGAGTACATCAAGCGCACCAAGAATGGCGAGCATGACATCAGCCTGATCGGCTGGACCGGCGACAACGGTGACCCGGACAACTGGCTGGGCACCCTCTACAGCTGCGACGCCATCGGCGGGAACAACTACTCCATGTGGTGTGACCCGGCGTACGACAAGCTGATCAAGCAAGCCAAGGTCGTCACCGACCGCGAACAAAGGACTGTTCTATACAAACAGGCGCAGCAACTGCTCAAGCAGCAGGTGCCGATCACGCCAGTCGCCCACTCGACGGTCAACCAGCCGTTAAGCGCCAAAGTCGAAGGTTTCAAAGTGAGCCCCTTCGGCCGCAACGTGTTCTCGGGCGTCAGCATCAACCCATAAAAAGATAACCGGATTGCGCAGGGCGAGCATTCGCCTTGCTGCAAACGTGCAGCCTTATTTCGGGTTTTACCCATGGGCAAACGTTTGCAAAGGCTTGAACGAGTTACACACCCAATAGCCGGTTCACCTAAAAAGACCGGCATTAAAAAGAGAACCAAAGGAGCTTCACCCATGAAACTGAGCAGCACCGCGCTACTGGCCCTGGCCATCAGCAGCATCACGGCTAACGCCTACGCTGATCCTGCAAGCCAGGACTTCGTTCCAACCACACTGGCCGGCACCAGCGCCCAAAGCGAGGCCAAAGGTTTTATCGATGGCGCAAGCCTGGGCGGTACAACCCGTAACTGGTTCTCCAACGAACAACGCTTCCGTGGCAGCAAGTTCACTTACCAGAAGCACGGCGAAGCCCGTACTGACAACTACCGTACCAACTGGGTGCAAGGCACCATCCTCAACGCTACCTCGGGTTTCACCCAAGGCACCGTTGGCGTGAGCACTGAAGTGGCGGTCTACAACGCTCTGGTCCTGGACCGCAGCAAGCGCGACATCAAGGGCGGCTCCAACCGTACCCTGGCCGACTCCGACGGCGACGCTGTAGACCAGTGGAGCAAACTGGGCCTGGCCAACGTCAAGTTCCGTGTCTCGAACACCACCTTGACCGCCGGTCGCCAGAACTTCAGCAGCGGCATCATCGACACCATCGGTAACCGTGCGCTGCCTTCGAGCTTCGAAGGTGTGAGCTTCAACAGCGAAGAGTTCAGCAACCTGTCCTTCCAGGGCGGCGTGTTCGACCGCGTTTCGCCACGGACCGAGCAGAGCCTGTCGAAATTCCGTACTGAATACGGCAATGGTCGCCAGGAAACCGACAAGGTCAACACCCTGGGCGTCAACTACCAGCCGTTCAAGAGCCTGAAGACCAGCCTGTTCGCCGCTAACGTGGAAGACTTCTGGAACCAGTACTACTTCGGTGCTACCCACGAGCTGGGTGACAGCCAGACCCTGTCCCTGACCACGGGCCTGAACTACTACAAGACCGTCGACGAAGGCAAAAAGTTGATGGGCAAGATCGACAACGACACCTACTCGCTGTCGTTCGGCCTGACCCACCAGGCTCACAGCCTGACCTTCTCCTACCAGGCCGTGAACGGCGACGAGTACTTCGACTACCTGCACGAAACCAACGGCATCTACCTGGCCAACTCCCTGACGTCCGACTTCAACGGTCCGAACGAGAAGTCCTTCCAGATCGCCTACGGCATCAACATGGCCGAATACGGCGTGCCGGGCCTGAAGTTCAACGTCTACTCGGCACGTGGCTGGGGTATCGACGGTACTCACTACACCGGCGACGGCGGCCGCGCTGGCTTTGCCTACAACGGCATTCAGGCCCAGGACGGCGAGAAGCACCAGGAATACGGTGTAGGCGCGGCTTACGCGATCCAGAGCGGCGCACTCAAGGCCACCACCATTCGTGGTACCTACGTGACTCACCGTGCCAGCGCCAACCAGGCTGACGGCAACCTGCGTGAGTTCCGCCTGGTGACCACCATCCCGTTCAACATTCTTTAATCAGCGCCAGGTCGGCGGCGGGCTCAGGACGAGCCCGCCGCCTACGCTTGTCTGGTCCAATCGATTGCAGAGGGCTCTTAGATGAAAATGCTCCCGTTACAAGCCGCCATTGCCGCTGCGCTGTTGAGCGTTGCTGTCGGCATCTCGGCCAAACCGTTGGTCGTCTGCACCGAAGCCAGCCCGGAAGGCTTCGATCCGGTCCTGTACACCACGGCTGTCACCGCCGACGCCGCGGCCGAAACCATCTTCAACCGCCTGGTGGACTTCAAGCCCGGCACCACCGAAGTGATCCCGGCACTGGCCAAAGACCTGCCCGAGATCAGCGCCGATGGCCTGACCTACACCTTTCACCTGCGTGACGACATCAAGTTCCACACCACCGACTACTTCAAACCCACGCGCAACATGAACGCCGACGACGTGCTTTGGAGCTTCCAGCGCCAGCTGGACCCGAATCACCCGTGGCACAAAAAGTCCAACGTGGGCTACCCATACTTTGAAAGCATGGGCTTCAAGGAACTGCTCAAGAGCGTAGAGAAGACCGATGACCACACCGTGGTCTTCACCCTGACCCGCCCTGAAGCACCGTTCCTGGCCGACCTGGCCATGGCGTTTTCCTCGATTCACTCCGCCGAATACGCCGACCAATTGCTCAAGTCCGGCAAGACCGACGACCTGAACGCCAAGCCCATCGGCACCGGCCCGTTCATCTTCACCCGCTACGCCAAAGACGCCCAAGTGCGCTTCAAGGCCAACCCGGACTACTTCCGTGGCAAGCCGCCGGCTGACCCGCTGATCCTGGCCATCACCACCGACAACAACGTGCGCCTGCAAAAGCTCAAGGCCAACGAATGCCAGATCGCGCTGTATCCGAAACCGGATGACGTGCCGAGCATGAAGGCCGACCCGAACCTGAAGGTGGCGGAACTGGCGGCGATGACCACCGCCTACACCGCCATGAACACCACCCACAAGTACATGAGCGACGCGCGGGTGCGTCACGCGATCAACATCGCGTTCGACAAGAAGGGCTACAACGAATCCCTGTACGGCAAAGGCAACGCGGTCGACGCCACCGGCCCGTACCCGCCAACCCTGCTGGGTTTCAGCGACAAGCTGAAAAACCCGCCCCGCGACCTCGACAAGGCCCGCGCCCTGCTCAAGGAAGCCGGCGTACCGGAAGGCACCGAGTTCACCCTGTTCACCCGCAACGGCGGCGGCCCGACCAACCCCAACCCAATGCTCGGCGCCCAGCGCATGCAGGCGGATCTGGCGCAGATCGGCCTGAAAGTGAACATCAAGGTCATGGAATGGGGCGAAATGCTCAAGCGCGCCAAGAATGGCGAACATGACATGGTCTCCGCCGGCTGGGCGGGGGATAACGGGGACCCGGATAACTTCCTCACCCCGAACTTGAGTTGCGATGCAGCCAAAAACGGCGAAAACTACGCCCGCTGGTGTAACAAGGAGTTTCAAGACTTGATCGACAAGGCGCGCGCCATCGCTGAACCCACCCAGCGCGCTGCACTCTATGAACAAGCAATGGACGTTTTCGACAAGGACCAACCATGGATTCCCATGGCTTACCCGAAAATGTTCACCGCCATGCGTAAAAACGTCGAGGGTTATACCCAAAGCCCTCTGACCACAAATAACTTCGCCACCACCCAGGTGAAGTAGATAAGAGACGCTCGGCACCGTCGACATTGACGGTGCCGAACCTGCCTAACCGGCTGATTGAGGTACACAACAAGATGTTTAGTTTTATTGCCCGCCGATTGGGGTTATTGATCCCCACGTTTTTCGGCATCACCTTGCTGACCTTCGCGTTGATTCGCATGATCCCTGGCGACCCCGTCGAAGTCATGATGGGCGAACGACGAGTCGACCCCGAGATGCACGCTCAGGCAATGGAACGCCTTGGTCTGAATAAACCGCTCTACGCGCAATACCTGGATTATGTCGGCAAGCTCGCCCACGGCGACCTCGGCGAATCCCTGCGCACCCGTACCAGCGTGTGGACTGAATTCACCGCCCTTTTCCCTGCGACCCTGGAACTGTCCATGGCCGCCCTGTTGTTCGCCGGCATCCTGGGGCTGTTAGCCGGGGTGATCGCGGCCTTGAAGCGAGGATCCCTGTTCGACCATGGGGTGATGGGCATCTCCCTGGCGGGATATTCGATGCCGATCTTCTGGTGGGGCCTGATCCTGATCATGTTCTTCTCCGTCAGCCTGGGCTGGACGCCAGTCTCCGGACGGATCGACCTGCTCTACGACATCGAGCCGCGCACCGGCTTCATGCTGATCGACACCCTGCTGGCCGACGAGCCGGACGCATTCTGGGATGCCCTACACCACCTGATCCTGCCAGCCATCGTGCTCGGTACCATCCCGCTGGCTGTTATCGCGCGGATGACCCGTTCGTCGATGCTCGAAGTACTGCGCGAAGATTACATCCGCACCGCCAAGGCCAAGGGCCTGTCGCCGGCGCGCGTGGTGTTCGTCCACGGCCTGCGTAACGCCTTGATCCCGGTACTCACCGTGGTCGGCCTGCAAGTCGGCACATTGCTGGCCGGTGCGGTCCTGACCGAAACCATCTTCTCGTGGCCCGGCATCGGCAAATGGCTGATCGAAGCCATTGGCGCACGGGATTATCCCGTGGTGCAAAACGGCATCCTGTTAATCGCCTGCCTGGTGATTCTGGTGAACTTCGTGGTGGATATCCTCTACGGCTTCGCCAACCCACGCATCCGTCACCAGCGCTGAGATCATGACCATGACCACACCTACTCCCGCGGTAGCAGTCGATCAAAGCCTGCTGTACCCGTCCCCGTACAAAGAATTCTGGCAAGCCTTTTCCAAGAACAAGGGCGCCGTTGCCGGCCTGCTGTTCATGTTGCTGGTGGTGTTTTGCGCGCTCTTCGCCCCTTGGGTGGCCCCGCATAACCCGAGCGAGCAATACCGTGACTTCCTGCTGACCCCTCCGGCCTGGCTGGAAGGTGGGCAGATCCAGTTCCTGCTGGGCACCGATGAACTCGGTCGTGACCTGCTGTCGCGCCTGATCCAGGGTTCGCGCCTGTCGTTGCTGATCGGCTTATCGTCGGTGGTGATGTCGCTGATCCCGGGGATCCTGCTGGGCCTGTTCGCCGGTTTCTTCCCGCGCCTGCTCGGCCCGACCATCATGCGCCTGATGGACATCATGCTGGCCCTGCCGTCGCTGCTGCTGGCTGTGGCGATTGTCGCGATCCTCGGCCCTGGCCTGATCAACACCGTGATTGCGATCGCGATCGTGTCGCTGCCGTCCTATGTCCGTCTGACCCGCGCTGCGGTGATGGGCGAACTGAACCGTGACTACGTGACTGCCGCCCGCCTCGCCGGCGCCGGCCTGCCACGCCTGATGTTCGTCACCGTGCTGCCGAACTGCATGGCGCCGCTGATCGTTCAGGCCACCCTGAGTTTCTCCTCGGCAATTCTCGATGCTGCTGCCCTGGGCTTCCTGGGCCTTGGCGTACAACCGCCAACCCCTGAGTGGGGCACCATGCTGGCTTCGGCCCGCGACTACATCGAACGCGCCTGGTGGGTCGTGAGCCTGCCTGGTTTGACCATTTTGCTCAGCGTGCTGGCAATCAACCTGATGGGCGACGGCCTGCGCGATGCGCTGGACCCGAAACTCAAGAATGCCGCCTGAGGAGATTCCCATGTCACTGCTAGAAATCAAGAATCTCAATGTCCGCTTCGGCGACAAGACCGCCGTACCGGTGGTCGATGGCCTCGACATCTCCGTCGACAAAGGCGAAGTACTGGCAATCGTTGGCGAGTCGGGTTCGGGTAAATCCGTGACCATGATGGCGCTGATGGGCCTGATCGAGCACCCCGGTATCGTCACCGCCGACGCCCTGAACTTCGACGGCAAGGACATGCTCAAGCTGAGCAACCGCCAGCGTCGGCAGATCGTCGGCAAAGACCTGGCGATGGTGTTCCAGGACCCGATGACCGCCCTGAACCCCAGCTACACCGTGGGTTTCCAGATCGAAGAAGTGCTGCGCCTGCATTTGAAAATGTCCGGCAAGCAAGCGCGCAAGCGTGCCATCGAACTGCTCGAAAAGGTGGAAATCCCGGGCGCAGCCAGCCGTATGGATGCCTACCCGCACCAGCTGTCCGGTGGTATGAGCCAACGTGTGGCCATCGCCATGGCGATTGCCGGCGAGCCGAAACTGCTGATCGCCGATGAACCGACTACTGCGCTCGACGTGACCATCCAGGCCCAGATCATGGACCTGCTGCTGGCCTTGCAGAAAGAGCAGAACATGGGCCTGGTGCTGATCACCCACGACCTCGCGGTAGTGGCCGAAACCGCCCAGCGCGTGTGCGTGATGTACGCAGGCCAAGCCGTGGAAGTTGGCCAGGTGCCGCAGTTGTTCGACATCCCGGCGCACCCGTACAGCGAAGCGTTGCTCAAGGCGATCCCCGAGCACAGCCTCGGCGCCACGCGCCTGGCCACGCTGCCGGGTATCGTTCCCGGCCGTTATGACCGCCCGCAGGGTTGCCTGCTGTCGCCGCGGTGCCCGTATGTGCAGGAGTCCTGCCGCGCCCAACGCCCGGGCCTTGACCCGAAAAGCCACAGCCTTGCCCGCTGCTTCTACCCGCTGAACCAGGAGGTGGCGTAATGGCCGTCGTACTTACCGCCCGCGACCTGACCCGTCACTACGAAGTGTCCCGTGGCCTGTTCAAGGGCCATGCCCTGGTGCGCGCACTCAACGGTGTGTCGTTCGAGCTCGAAGCCGGCAAGACCCTCGCGGTCGTGGGCGAGTCCGGTTGCGGCAAATCCACCCTGGCCCGCGCCCTGACCTTGATTGAAGAGCCGTCTTCCGGCTCGCTGAAAATCGCCGGGCAAGAAGTCGCCGGTGCCGACAAGGCCCAGCGCAAGCAACTGCGCAAAGACGTGCAGATGGTGTTCCAGAGCCCTTACGCCTCGCTGAACCCGCGCCAGAAGGTCGGCGACCAACTGGGCGAGCCGCTGCTGATCAACACCAACCTGTCTGCCGCCGAGCGCCGGGAAAAGGTCCAGGCGATGATGAAGCAAGTGGGCCTGCGCCCTGAGCATTATCAGCGCTACCCGCACATGTTCTCCGGCGGCCAGCGCCAGCGAATCGCACTGGCGCGGGCGATGATGCTGCAACCCAAGGTGCTGGTGGCGGATGAACCGACCTCGGCGCTGGACGTATCGATCCAGGCCCAGGTGCTGAACCTGTTCATGGATTTGCAGCAGGAATTCAACACCGCCTACGTGTTCATCTCCCACAACCTCGCGGTGGTGCAGCACGTCGCCGACGACGTAATGGTGATGTACCTCGGCCGCCCGGTTGAAGTCGGTCCAAAGGAAGACATCTACGCACGCCCGCTGCACCCGTACACCCAGGCGCTGCTGTCGGCGACCCCGACCATTCATCCGGACCCGAACAAACCGAAGATCAAAATCGTCGGCGAGCTGCCCAACCCGTTGAACCCGCCATCCGGCTGCGCCTTCCACAAGCGCTGCCCGTACGCGACCCAGCTGTGCAGCACCGATGAACCGGTGCTGCGACCTCTGGACAACCGCCAGGTGGCTTGCCACTACGCGGAGCAATTTGTGGTCTGACGTGCAAAAAAAATGCTCTGGAGGGTGAGTCCAGAGCATTCCAGTGTTCTACAGCCCTGCTTGTCGGATAGCGCATCTGTTCGGCAAGCGGGGCTTTCTTTTGCCTGCGTTACTTATGTATCGCTGTCGCCATCGTTGTAGGTGTCGCTGTCTTCGCCATCATTGTCCGGGTTCTCGGCATCGTCATCGTCCTTGGAACCGCCCTGGTTTTCGTCACCGGGCTCGGATTCACTCTTGGCCAACTGCAAGCCACCCGCCTGCACCGTCTTCGCCGCCACAAACCCCGTGCCATGGCTTTGCACAGCCGTATTGGCCCACGCGGCAGACATGCCCAATGACATCATCACCAGCACTTTGAGCAACAGCACCACACGTTGAAAGATACTCATGGTCGAATTCCGCCCAGTCAGGAGTTGAACTGCGTACGACAGCTGTCCGCCGTCGCCTTGCTTCAAACTAGTCCCGAACTGAAGTTTTCGCCAATGAAACAACCTGAATAGCAGCCAAAGAAAAAGGCGAAGCCATCACAGCTTCGCCCTCTCTTATATCGCTAACCCTTAGTGATGCTCACGGGTCGCGCGGAATTTCACATCCGGCCAGCGCTCTTCCATCAGCGCCAGGTTGACCCGAGTCGGGGCCAGGTAGGTCAGGTGACCACCGCCGTCGATCGCGAGGTTTTCCACGGCCTTGATCTTGAACTCTTCCAGCTTCTTCTTATCGCTGCAGTCGATCCAGCGCGCGGAGTACACGGTGATCGGCTCATAGGAGCATTCCACCTTGTATTCCTCTTTCAGGCGACTGGCCACTACATCGAACTGCAGCACACCGACGGCGCCGAGGATGATGTCGTTGCTGCGTTCCGGGAAGAACACCTGGGTGGCACCCTCTTCCGCCAACTGCTGCAAACCTTGGCGCAGTTGCTTGGATTTCAGCGGGTCACGCAGGCGTACGCGGCGGAACAGTTCCGGGGCGAAGTGCGGGATACCGGTGAAGCCCAGCACTTCGCCTTCGGTGAAGGTGTCACCGATCTGGATGGTGCCGTGGTTGTGCAAGCCGATGATGTCGCCGGCATACGCTTCTTCCAGTTGCTCACGCTCGGAGGAGAAAAAGGTCAGGGCGTCGCCGATGCGCACGTCCTTGCCGGTACGCACGTGGCGCATCTTCATGCCTTTTTCGTATTTGCCGGAGCAGATACGCATGAAGGCGATACGGTCGCGGTGCTTGGGGTCCATGTTCGCCTGGATCTTGAACACGAAGCCGGCGAATTTCTCTTCCACAGGCTCCACGGTACGCTCGTTGGCAACCCGGGCCAGCGGCTTGGGTGCCCAATTGACCACGGCGTCCAGCACGTGATCGACACCAAAGTTGCCCAGGGCGGTACCGAAGAACACCGGCGTCAGCTGGCCGTCGAGGAATTCCTGCTGGTTGAACTCGTGGCAGGCGCCCTGCACCAGTTCCAGCTGGTCGACAAACCGGTCGTACTCGTCACCCAGGTGGGCGCGGGCTTCGTCGGAGTCGAGCTTCTCGATGATTTTCACATCGGTACGTTCGTGGCCGTGGCCGGCGGTGTACACAATGATGTAGTCGTCGGCCAGGTGGTACACGCCCTTGAAGTCGCGGTAGCAACCAATCGGCCAGGTGATCGGCGCGGCCTTGATCTTCAGGACGGCTTCGATTTCGTCCAGCAGTTCGATCGGGTCGCGGATGTCACGGTCGAGTTTGTTGATAAAGCTGACAATCGGCGTATCCCGCAGGCGGCACACGTCCATCAGCGCGATGGTGCGGGGCTCGACGCCTTTACCGCCGTCGAGGACCATCAGCGCCGAGTCCACCGCCGTCAGGGTGCGGTAGGTGTCTTCGGAGAAGTCTTCGTGGCCCGGGGTGTCGAGCAGGTTGATCATGTGGTCGCGATACGGGAACTGCATGACCGACGTGGTAATGGAAATACCACGCTGCTTTTCCATTTCCATCCAGTCGGAGGTGGCATGGCGGTCGGATTTACGGGATTTCACCGTGCCGGCCACCGCGATCGCCTTGCCCATCAGCAACAGCTTTTCGGTGATGGTGGTTTTACCGGCATCGGGGTGGGAAATAATGGCGAAAGTGCGGCGTTTCGCGACTTCGGCGGCCTGGTGGGTCATGGGAAATCGCCTGGCAGGTGAGTCAAAAAAGGGCGGCGAGTATAGCGCAAACCCGGGGTGACGGACCACCGTTCACCCCATTGGGGGTGGCTAATTGCTGCCAAGTATGGAACCTTTTAAAAGGTAGAGACGTCCACTCCCCTGCTATCGCACTCGTAACAGGGGCTGAAAAATCAGCAAGTTAGCCTGACGAGGCTGCGCTCATGGCTCGACCGCATACCGCGTTGCCGGTAGGGGCGAGCTGCTATTCGCGACCACATTCGCCGACAGCCAGGAATGGCATTGCCGCTCGGAAATGTGTTCGCCGACAAAAGAAAAAAGGAGTCCGCCTGTGGCTATTCGCTATGGCAAAGGGCTGATAGGAGGAGCGGTTGTCGTCGCTCTCCTGGCCCTGCTGGTCCACTGGATCGGCATCAACACGATCGAACTGTACCGCGACGATTTGTTGTTTTACCTGCAAGCTCACTTGATCCTCGTCCTTGTTTCGATGCTGGCCGCCCTGATCGTAGGGATTCCCGCCGGTATCCTGCTGAGCCGACCCAACATGGTCGGGCGCGCAGAACGCTTCATGCAGATCTTCAACATCGGCAATACCGTCCCTCCCCTGGCCGTACTGGCCATCGCCCTCGGTGTCCTTGGCATCGGCAGCGGCCCCGCGATCTTCGCGCTGTTCCTCGCCTCGTTGCTGCCCATCGTGCGCAACACCTATGAAGGCCTGAAAAACGTTCAAGGTTCCCTGAAAGAAGCCGCCGTCGGCATCGGCATGACGCCGCGCCAGGTGCTGTTTCGCGTGGAATTGCCCAACGCCGTGCCGATCATCATCGGCGGTGTGCGCGTGGCCCTGGCGATCAACGTCGGTACCGCGCCCCTGGCGTTCCTGATTGGCGCCAACAGCCTGGGCAGCCTGATCTTCCCCGGCATCGCCCTGAACAATCAGCCGCAACTGCTGCTCGGCGCCGCATGCACCGCGCTGCTGGCCTTGCTGCTCGACGGTCTGGTGACCATGGCCAGCCGCCTTTGGCTGGAACGCGGGTTGCGTCCGTCTTAAGGCTTTGGCCCCGTCTTGGGCCTGAAACAGGAATTCACATGAAAAAACTGACATTGATATTGAGCTGCGTCCTGCTGTTCGCAGGGTTTGCGCAAGCCGCTGAAAAACCGGTCATCCGCATCGGCGCCCGGGTGTTCACTGAACAGACCCTGCTCGCCGAAATCACCTCCCAGTACCTGCGCACCAAGGGTTACGACACCCGTGTGACCGGCGGCCTGGGCAGCAACCTGGCACGCAGTGCCCAGGAAAGCGGGCAACTGGACCTGATCTGGGAATACACCGGCGTGTCGCTGGTGGCCTACAACCACGTCGACGAGAAGCTCGACAGCGAACAGTCCTACGCCCGAGTGAAAGAACTCGACGCGAAAAAAGGCCTGGTCTGGCTCTCCCCGTCGAAATTCAGCAACACCTACGCCCTGGCCCTGCCAGAGAACGTGGCCAAGGAATTCCCGCAGATCAACAGCATCAGCGACCTGACCGCGGCACTGGCCGAGAAAACCAAGGAAAACCGCCTGGTGGCCCTGGACACCGAGTTCGCCAACCGTTCCGACGGCATGGCCGGCATGGTCAAGCTGTACGACATGAACCTGACCCGCAAGAACACCCGGCAGATGGACGCCGGCCTGGTGTACACCGCGCTGCGTAATGGCCAGGTGTTTGCCGGCTTGGTCTACACCACCGACGGTCGCCTGAACGCCTTCAAATTGAAGCTGCTGGAAGACGACAAGCACTACTTCCCGGACTACACCGCCGCGCCGGTGGTGCGTCAGGTTTACCTCGATGCCCATCCGCAACTGGCCGCTGATCTCAAGCCACTGGCTGCGCTGTTCGACGACGAAACCATGCGCCAGCTGAACGCGCGGGTCGACGTCGACCACGAAAGCCCGTCCGCCGTGGCCGCAGATTTCCTGCGCCAGCATCCGATCAACTAAGAGGAGAAGACATGGAATTCCTGAACGCCTTTTCCCATCTTGATTGGGCCCAAGTCCTGCACCTGACCTGGCAGCACATCACCCTGGTCGGCATTGCAGTGATCCTCGCAATCGTCGTCGGCGTGCCCCTGGGCGTGCTGATGACCCGCTTCCCGACGCTCGCCGGCCCATTGCAAGCCAGTGCCACGGTGTTGCTGACCGTGCCGTCGATCGCGCTGTTCGGCCTGCTGCTGCCGTTCTACTCCAAGTTCGGCCAGGGCCTGGGGCCGATGCCGGCGATCACCGCCGTGTTCCTCTATTCCCTGTTGCCCATCATGCGTAACACCTACCTCGCCCTCACCGGCGTTGAGCCAGGCATTCGCGAGGCCGCCAAAGGCATCGGCATGACCTTCGGCCAGCGCTTGCGCATGGTCGAGCTGCCGATTGCCGTACCGGTGATCCTCGCCGGTGTGCGCACCGCCGTCGTCATGAACATTGGTGTGATGACCATCGCCGCCACCATCGGCGCCGGTGGCCTGGGTGTACTTATTCTGGCTTCCATCAGCCGCAGCGACATGTCGATGCTGATCGTTGGCGCCGTGCTGGTCAGTCTCCTGGCCATCTTCGCCGACCTGCTTCTGCAATGGCTGCAACGCACGCTGACTCCAAAAGGACTGCTCAAATGATCGAACTTCAAAACCTGACCAAGACCTTCCAAAGCAACGGCAAGACCATCACCGCCGTTGATTCCGTAAGCCTGACCGTCAACGAAGGCGAAATTTGCGTATTCCTCGGCCCCTCGGGCTGCGGCAAGAGCACCACGCTGAAGATGATCAACCGCCTGATCAAGCCGACCTCCGGCAAGATCCTGATCAACGGCGAAGACACCACCGACCTCGACGAAGTGACCCTGCGTCGCAACATCGGCTACGTGATCCAGCAGATCGGTCTGTTCCCGAACATGACCATCGAAGAGAACATCGTGGTGGTGCCCAAGCTGCTGGGCTGGGACAAGCAGAAATGCCACGACCGCGCCCGCGAGTTGATGAGCATGATCAAGCTCGAACCCAAGCAGTACCTGCATCGCTACCCGCGTGAGCTGTCCGGCGGCCAGCAACAGCGGATCGGCGTGATCCGCGCCCTGGCGGCGGATGCACCGTTGCTGCTGATGGATGAGCCGTTCGGCGCGGTCGACCCGATCAACCGCGAGATGATCCAGAACGAGTTTTTCGAGATGCAGCGCGCGCTGAACAAGACCGTGATCATGGTCAGCCACGACATCGACGAAGCCATCAAGCTGGGTGACAAGATCGCGATCTTCCGCGCCGGCAAGCTGCTGCAGATCGACCACCCGGACACCCTGCTGGCCCACCCTGCCGACGAGTTCGTCAGCAACTTCGTTGGCCAGGACAGCACCCTCAAGCGCCTGCTGCTGGTGAAGGCTGAAGATGCGGCGGACAACGCGCCGTCGGTCAGCCCGGAAACCCCGGTGGCGGATGCCCTGGAGCAGATGGATGAGCTGGACCGTCGCTACGTGGTGGTCACCGATGCCGAGAACAAGGCCCTGGGTTATGTGCGACGTCGCGACCTGCATCGTCAGACCGGTACCTGCGGCCAGTACCTGCGGGAATTCAACGCCACGGCGGCGTACGACGAGCATTTGCGCATCCTGTTGTCGCGCATGTACGAGTTCAACCGCTCGTGGTTGCCGGTGATGGATGCGGAGCGGGTGTTCCTGGGGGAAGTGACCCAGGAGTCGATTGCCGAGTATCTGAGTTCCGGTAAGTCCCGTGGGGGCAAGACCAGCATTGTGTCGCCTGCCGAGACAGCACTGGCCTGACCTGACACACAGCGGTCAAAATGTGGGAGCGGGCTTGCTCGCGAAGGCGGAGTGTCAGTCACCGGATGCATTGGCTGATACACCGCATTCGCGAGCAAGCCCGCTCCCACATTGGATCTTCACTGTACCCGCAACACCTCAAATTGCCCCTACCGGGGAACATCAATCCGTCATACCGGTCGGTTACATAAGTAGCTGCACGCGGCCGCACGACGAACGCGTGCAAAAACGCGACATTTTTAGTTGATCTATAGCCCCTCACGTCCTAAAGTTCGCGCCGAACGTCCATGCTGGAAACGATCCATCCGGCTCAAGTACTGACGACGAGACAGCAAGGCCAAGGGAAGCGGTTGATCCCATGGCCTTTTTGCTTTCGGCGACATGCCTTGGGAAGTAGGCGAACCAAAGTGGGGATACGGAGGACGTTCATTTGCACCCATTGATCAATCTAGTTTGCCAGTAGGAGTTCCCAGCATGTCGATCCAGGTCGAAGACTATTTCGCGCGCGCCACTTTTGACAAAATGAAGGCGTTCGCCGACACCCAGGAAACCCCGTTCGTGGTGATCGACACCGCGATGATCAGCCAGGCCTACGATGACCTGCGCGCCGGTTTCGAATTCGCCAAGGTGTATTACGCCGTCAAGGCCAACCCGGCCGTCGAGATCATCGACCTGCTCAAGGACAAGGGTTCGAGCTTCGACATCGCGTCGATCTACGAGCTGGACAAGGTCATGGACCGCGGCGTCAGCCCCGACCGTATCAGCTACGGCAACACCATCAAGAAATCCAAGGACATCCGTTACTTCTACGAGAAGGGCGTGCGCCTGTTCTCCACCGACTCCGAAGCCGACCTGCGCAACATCGCCAAGGCCGCCCCGGGTTCGAAAGTGTATGTGCGTATCCTCACCGAAGGCTCGACCACGGCCGACTGGCCGCTGTCGCGCAAATTCGGCTGCCAGACCGACATGGCCATGGACCTGCTGATTCTCGCTCGCGACCTGGGCCTGGTGCCTTACGGCATCTCCTTCCACGTCGGCTCGCAGCAGCGTGACATCAGCGTGTGGGACGCGGCGATTGCCAAGGTCAAAGTGATCTTCGAGCGCCTGAAGGAAGAAGACGGCATCCACCTGAAGCTGATCAACATGGGCGGCGGCTTCCCGGCCAACTACATCACCCGCACCAACAGTCTGGAAACCTACGCCGAGGAAATCATCCGCTTCCTCAAGGAAGACTTCGGTGACGATCTGCCGGAAATCATCCTGGAGCCGGGCCGTTCGTTGATCGCCAACGCCGGGATCCTGGTCAGCGAAGTGGTACTGGTTGCGCGTAAATCCCGCACCGCCGTCGAGCGCTGGGTATACACCGACGTGGGCAAATTCTCCGGCCTGATCGAAACCATGGACGAAGCCATCAAGTTCCCGATCTGGACCGAGAAGAAAGGCGAGATGGAAGAAGTGGTCATCGCCGGCCCGACCTGCGACAGCGCCGACATCATGTACGAGAACTACAAGTACGGCCTGCCGCTGAACCTGGCGATTGGTGACCGGATGTACTGGTTGTCCACCGGTGCGTACACCACCAGCTACAGCGCAGTTGAATTCAATGGCTTCCCGCCATTGAAATCGTTCTACCTGTAAACGCACGCCCTGATCGTTCCCACGCTCTGCGTGGGAACGCATCCGGTGACGCTCTGCGTCACGCCGTTAGAGCGGACGCAGAGCGTCCAGGGCGGCATTTCCACGCAGCGCGTGGGAACGATCAAGTTCAATCGCATGCTCTTGATAGATCTCGGCCATTGCCCGTATCTGCGGCTCATTGGCGGCACACAACGCCTTGTGCGCCACCCGCAAGAACCTCAAATTCCCGCCCGCCAGTGCCTTGCGCAACCATTCCAGTGCCGTTTCTATCTCGCCCCGGTCCGCCAACACCGCCGCATAACTGAACTGCCCGCGAAAATCCCCGCCTTCTGCTGACTGGCGATACCACGCCACCGCCGCCTCCAGATCCCTCGGGCAGTACTGCCCTTCTTCCAGATAACGCCCCACCAGGTTCATCGACTTGGCATGGCCCAGTTCCGCCGCCTGTCGATAACACGCCAGCGCCTGGGCTTGATCCTCGGCAACCCCGCGCCCGGTCGCCAGCAGGTTGGCGTAGTTGTACAAGCCCCAATCCAGCCCGGCCTCGGCCGCCCGACGATATTCCCGGGCCGCCGCCACGGCATCCGCCTCGCAACCCCAGCCATGCTCCAGGCAACGCCCGAGCATATTGCGCGCCATCAAATGCCCGCCCTTGGCGGCGATGCGGAACCAGCGCATTGCCAGTGCTTCATCGCGCTCGATGCCGCGCCCTTCCAGCAGGATTTGCCCGAGCAGCGCCTGGGCATCCACCACGCCCTCTTTCGCGGCGATCAAAATCGCCTGGGCGGCGCGCACCGGGGAGTCGTCGAGCATGCTCTGCAATTGCTCAACGTTGAGTACTTCTTCACGGCGCAATAAAAAGCCCACGGTCAGACCTCAACCCAGCGGCGCAGCAGGTTGTGATAGGTGCCGGTGAGCTGGATCAGCGCGGGGTGGTCGGGCACGTCGCGGCTCAGTTGCTGGATCGCCCCGTCCATCTCGAACAGCAAGGTGCGCTGGCTGTCCTCGCGCACCAGGCTTTGGGTCCAGAAAAACGAGGCGTAGCGCGCGCCACGGGTAACGGCGTTGACCTTGTGCAGGCTGGAGCCGGGGTACAGCACCATGTCGCCCGCCGGCAACTTGACCCGCTGCAGGCCGAAGGTGTCCTGGATTTCCAGCTCGCCGCCGTCGTAGTCGTCGGGGTCGCTGAAAAATACGGTGGAGGAAAGGTCAGTGCGCACCCGCTCGTGGCTGCCCTTGGACTGGCGCACGGCGTTGTCGATATGGAAGTCGAAACTGCCGCCGGCGGTGTAACAGTTGACCAATGGCGGGAAGACCTTGTGCGGTAACGCCGCTGACATGAACAGCGGATTTTTCCACAGTCGATCGAGGATCGCCGCGCCGATTTCCTTTGCCAGCGGGTGGCCTTCCGGCAGTTGCAGGTTGTGTTTGGCCTTGGCCGATTGGTGCCCGGCAGTGATTTTGCCGTCGGCCCACTCGGTGTGCGCCAGGGCTTCGCGGATGCGCAGCACTTCCTCGCGAGAGAACAGGCCGGGAATGTGCAGCAACATGGAGGCATTACCTGAAAACAGTGAGGCGCCAATGATAGTGATTCTTATTGACTGTGTACAACCCTACTCCCGCCCAAAGGACGAACGAGATCGTCAAAACCGTAAGCAAAAAGTGTAAAGAACGTAAATTCAGTGCGAATAGTAATGTATCGCAATTGATATGAAGTCTTGTTCTCCCTATATTCCGCGGCCTCACCTCCTTGGGGAAAGGACACACTCATGCCGCGCACTTCGATAAAAACACCTGCCAGTTCACCACGTTTGCTGGCCTCGGCCATCGGCGTTGCCATCAGCGCCAGCGCTGCCGCCCAAATGGCGCAAGCTGCTGAAGACACCGAGCAGAAAGGCGAGCGCAACAGCATTTCCCTGGGAGCCACCAGCATCACCGGCCAGGAACAGGACAGCACGTCCTACCAGGTCGAAAAAGCCTCCTCGCAGAAGTACACCGCGCCGCTGGTAGATACTCCGCGCTCGGTCACCGTGGTGCCGCAGCAAGTGCTCAAGGACACCGCCGCCACTTCGTTGCAGGACGCCCTGCGCACCGTGCCGGGGATTACCTTCGGCGCCGGTGAAGGCGGCAACCCGCAGGGCGACCGCCCATTCATTCGCGGCTTTGACGCCCAGGGCGACACCTACCTCGACGGCGTACGCGACACCGGCGGCCAGAGCCGCGAGATCTTCGACATCGAATCCATCGAAGTCAGCAAAGGCCCCAACTCGTCATTCGGCGGCCGCGGCTCGGCCGGCGGCAGTCTCAACCTGGTGAGCAAGACGCCACAGGCGCGGGACTTCACCAACGGTGGCTTCACCTACGGCTCCGACCAGACCCGCCGCTATGTGCTCGACGTCAACCGTCAGTTCCTCGACAGCGCGGCCTTCCGCCTGAACCTGATGAGCCACGAACAGAACGTCGCCGGGCGTGATGCCGTCAACTACGACCGCTGGGGCGTGGCGCCGTCGCTGACCTTCGGCCTGGGCACCCCGACTCGGGTCAACCTCAGCTACTACCACATGGAAAGCAACGACCTGCCGGATTCGGGCATTCCGTATGGCTACAGCAACAGCGGCGCAAGAGCCGCCCACGTGCATGACAAGCCAACCGACGGCGGCGACAGCAACAACTTCTACGGCCTCAAGGATCGCGACTTCCGCAAGACCCGCGCCGACATCAGCACGTTCTCCATCGAGCACGACCTGAACGACAACATGACGCTGAAAAACACCCTGCGCCACGGCAACACCGGCCAGGACTATATCGTCACGCAACCCGACGACAGCCAGCACAACGTCAACCAGTTCGGCACCGTGTGGCGCCGCGCGAACACCCGCGTGTCCACCACCGAGACCACCACCAACCAGACCGATCTGTTTGGCAGCTTCCAGGCGCTGGGCTTCAAGAACACCTACTCCACCGGGCTGGAATTCACCGGCGAAGAAACCCGCTACAGCGGCTACACCGTCAGCCCGAACAGCAACCCCGGTTGCCCGGCGCCCGGCAAAGGCGGCCAGTGCACCTCGCTGGGCAACCCGAACCCGGACGATGCCTGGACCGGCAGCATTGCGCGCAACTACAACGGCACCAACACCAAGGCCACCAGCCGTGCCGCCTATGTGTTCGACACCATCGAGCTGGACCCGAAATGGCTGCTGAACGTCGGCCTGCGCTACGACACCTTCGACACCGTGGCCAACACCAATGCGGTGCCGACCGCCACCGTCAAGGCCCGCAGCAAGATCAAGAACGACAGCCAGTTCTTCAACTGGCAGGCGGGCCTGGTCTGGAAGCCGGTTGAAAACGGCAGCATCTATGCCTCCTACGCCACCTCAGCCTCACCGGCCGGCGGCCTGGTAGGTGAAGGCGCCGACGGCAACCCGCTGTCTGCCGGCGCCGCCACCAGCGACCTGAAACCGGAAGAGACCGTCAACTACGAGCTGGGCACCAAGTGGGACATGTTCCACGACCGCCTGTCCCTGACCGCCGCGGTGTTCCGCACCGAGAAGAAAAACACGCGGATCCTGGTGGACGCGCTGACCTATGAAAACGGTGGCGAATCCCGCGTCGACGGCCTGGAGCTTTCCGCCAGCGGCAAGCTGACCGATCAATGGCAAGTGTTCGCCGGCTACAGCTACCTGAAAAGCGAACTGGTGGACCCGGGCCTGAACGGTCGTAACGGTGTCGTCAGTGCCGGCTCGAACAAAGGCAACCAGATGCCCAACACGCCGAAGAACACCTTCAGCCTGTGGACGACGTATGACGTGACACCCAAGCTCACCATCGGCGGCGGCGCGTTCTATGTCGACGAGGTCTACGGCGATGCGGGCAACACCGTCTACGTGCCGTCCTACACCCGCTACGACGCCATGGCCAGCTACAAGCTGACCAAGAACGTCGACCTGCAGTTGAACGTGCAGAACCTCACCGACAAGACCTACTACGACAAGGCCTATGCCTCGCATTTTGCCAACCAGGCAGCCGGTCGTACGGCCCTGCTGACCACCAGTTTCCATTTCTAAACCGATACAAATGACTGCACGAAACCCCACGCATCGGATGCGTGGGGTTTTTGCGTGTAAAAAAGAATGTTTCTCGACAACTCGCGGCATAATGCGCGCCGTGAAACACCTAACCTGATGACGAGGCCGTACGACGTGTTGAAGAAAACCCTGTTCCAGTTGCATTGGTTCTTCGGCATTACCGCCGGGCTGGTGTTGGCCTTGATGGGGATCACCGGCGCAACGGTGTCGTTCCAGGATGAACTCATCGAGTTGCTGAACCCGACGGTGTTGACGGTGGAAAAGCGTCCGGCCGGGGTACTGCCGCCCGCTGAACTGGTGCACCTGCTGGAAGCCCGTGAAGGCAAAGTCGTGTCGATGCTCACGGTGCAGCCCGACAGCACCAACGCGGCCAAGGTCTGGTTCACCCCACCGCCCGGTGAACGTCGCGGGCAGATGCGCTACTTCGACCCGTACACCGGCGATTACCTGGGCGATGCCGTCGGCCAGGACTTCTTCGGCTTCGTGCTGCAACTGCACCGTTTCCTCGCCATCGGCGACACCGGCCGGCAAATCACCGGCGCCTGCACGCTGATCCTGGTGTTCTTCTGCCTCTCGGGCCTGTACCTGCGCTGGCCGCGCCAAGTGGCAAGCTGGCGTGCATGGCTGGCGGTGGACTGGCGCAAGAAAGGCCGTAGTTTCAACTGGGACCTGCACTCGGTGTTCGGCACCTGGTGCCTGCTGTTCTATCTTCTGGCGGCACTCACCGGACTGTTCTGGTCCTACGAGTGGTACAGCAACGGCATGACCAGACTGCTGTCCGACGCGCCGCAGAACGAACGCGTACGCAAGCGCGGCCCGGCCCCCGAAGGGCCTGCG
Source organism: Pseudomonas sp. D8002 (assembly GCF_013385695.1). Lineage (NCBI taxonomy): Bacteria > Pseudomonadati > Pseudomonadota > Gammaproteobacteria > Pseudomonadales > Pseudomonadaceae > Pseudomonas > Pseudomonas sp. D8002. The sequence goes on along the minus strand of NZ_JACAPM010000015.1, from coordinate 87,278 downwards.
CCGGTGGCCAATTACGCCGCGATCTGGAGCAGCATCTACAGCAACGCCGGCCCCGGCTTGAGCGGCTACAACATCCGCATGCCCGCGGTCGCCGGCCAACCCGCCACCGTCTACTACCTGCTGAAGACCTCGCCCCACGATCGCGCGCTGAACCAGATCAACCTCGACCCGGCCACCGGCGAAGTCAAATCCCATGACACCTACGCCGGCAAAAGCTTCAAGGCGCAGATCCTGACCAGTATCTATGCGCTGCACACCGGCAGCTACTTCGGCCTGCCCGGCCGGATCATCCTGACGTTCAGCGCGCTGCTGATGCCGCTGTTCTTCATCACCGGCTGGCTGTTGTACCTGGACCGCCGCCGCAAGAAACGCCAGGTGCGCGATGCCCGCAAAGGCCTGACCGGCAACCACAGCGACGCGCCGGCCTGGCTGATCGGCTTTGCCAGCCAGAGCGGCTTTGCCGAGCAACTGGCCTGGCAGACCGCCGGGCAGTTGCAGGCCGCCGGCGTGCCGGTGAACGTGCAGTCGCTGGGCAGCGTCAGCGAAGAGGATTTGCGCCAATCGAGCCATGCGCTGTTCGTGGTCAGCACCTTCGGCGACGGCGAGGCACCGGACAGCGCCCGCGGTTTCGAGCGCAGCGTGCTCGGCCAGGACCTGTCCCTCAAGGGCCTGAACTACTCGGTGTTGGCCCTGGGTGATCGCCAGTACCAACACTTCTGCGGCTTCGCCCGGCGCCTGCATTTCTGGCTGACCAACCAGGGTGGCAACCCGCTGTTCGCCCCGGTGGAAGTCGACAGCGGCGACACCGATGCGTTGCTGCACTGGCAACAACAACTGGGCCAACTGACCGGCCATGCACCCGCTGCGGCATGGGCCAGCGCGACCTATGAAAACTGGACCCTGAAGCAACGCACCCTGCTCAACCCGCACAGCAGTGGCTCCGGCGTCTATTTGCTCGGGCTCACCCCGCCAGCCCCCCGGGACTGGCTGGCCGGCGACCTGGTGGAAGTGCTGCCACGCAATTGCCCATGGGCCATCGAACACTTCCTGGAAGGCCTGGGACTGGCCGGCAGCGAAGGTGTGGTAGTCGACGGCCTTGCACACACCCTCGACCAGGCCATGGCCGGCCACCAACTGCCGGACAATCGCGCACACCTGGTGGGCCTGCATGCCCAGGCGCTGGTCAATGCACTGGTGCCGCTGGGCATGCGCGAATACTCCATCGCCTCGATTGCCAGCGACGGTGTGCTGGAGCTGATCGTGCGCCAGGAGCGTCACCCCGATGGCAGCGTGGGCGTGGGTTCCGGCTGGTTGACCGAACATGCACCGCTGGGTTCGACCATCAGCCTGCGAGTGCGGCGCAACAGTGGTTTCCATCTGCCGACCGAGCCGCTCCCGATGATCCTGCTGGGCAACGGCACCGGCCTTGCCGGGTTGCGCAGCCTGCTCAAGGCGCGGGTTGCCGACGGCCAGCAGCGCAACTGGCTGCTGTTTGGCGAACGCAATATCGCCCATGACTACCACTGCCAGGACGAGCTGCAAGGCTGGCTGGCCAGCGGTGACCTGGCGCTACTGGACCTGGCCTTTTCCCGGGACCAGGCAGAGAAAATCTACGTGCAGGATCGCCTGCGCGAATCAGCGGATGTGCTGCGTAAATGGGTGGCCGATGGCGCCGCGATTTACGTCTGCGGCAGTTTGCAGGGGATGGCGGCGGGTGTGGATCAGGTGCTGCATGAGGTGCTGGGCAGTGAAGCCGTCGAACGTTTGATCGAGCAGGGCCGCTACCGCCGGGATGTTTACTGACCCCCTGAAGATACACCGATCAAAATGTGGGAGCGGGCTTGCTCGCGAAGGCAGTGGATCAGTCGATACATCTGTTGACTGACACACCGCCTTCGCGAGCAAGCCCGCTCCCACATTGGCTCTTCTTCAGTAGCTAGATTGCATTGCAATCACACTGGCGCCAGTTTCTGTTCAAACACCGAAACCCCATCCAGGTCCCGCAAAATCACCGTCAGCTCCGCCGTCTGCCCGTCAATCTGCACCTCGCCAAAAAACTGGAACCCGGCAAACGGCGAGCTGTTCTGCACCGTCGGCGCCTTCTCGAACACCACTTCCGGGCCAAAGGTTTTATCCAGCGGATTAGGCCCGAAACTCCCGGCATTCAACGGCCCGGCGACAAACTCCCAGAACGGCTCAAAATCCTGAAACGCCGCCCGATCCGGATGGTAATGATGGGCCGCGCAGTAATGCACATCCGCCGTCAGCCACACGTGATTACGCACCTGCTGCGCCCGCAGAAACGCGAGCAATTCGGCAATTTCCAACTCGCGCCCCTGGGCCGGGCCCGGGTCGCCGTTGGCGATCGCTTCCCAACGCGGCACGCCGGGGCTGACCTCACCGTCGGGCACTCCCAGGCCAATGGGCATGTCGGCGGCGATGACTTTCCACTGCGCCTGGGAGGCCTTCAATTCGCGCTTGAGCCAGTCCAGTTGCTCACGCCCAAGGAACGGTTTTTCACCGCCAAGGTTGTCATCGTTCGGCCCGCGATAGCTGCGCATGTCCAGCACAAACACATCCAGCAACGGGCCGTAGCCGAGCTTGCGATAAATCCGCCCGCCCTGGTCGGCGCTTTGCCGGCGCATCGGTGAATATTCCAGCCAGGCCTGGCGCGCACGGCCCACCAGGGTATTGATGTCGCGAGTCTTGTAGCGTTCATCCAGTTGCTTGCTCGGCGACCAGTTGTTGATCACCTCGTGGTCGTCCCACTGCCAGATCTGCGGCACTTCGGCGTTGAAGCGACGTACGTTCTCGTCCATCAGGTTGTAGCGGTAGTTGCCCCGGTATTCATTCAGGGTTTCAGCGACTTTGCTTTTGGCTTCGGTGGTGATGTTGCGCCAGATGCGTCCGTCCTCGGTGGTCAGTTGCGCGGGCACCGGGCCGTCGGCATAGATGGTGTCGCCGCTGTGAATGAAGAAGTCCGGCAGGCGCAGGCGCATGGCTTCGTAGATGCGCATGCCGCCGATGTCCGGGTTGATGCCGAAGCCCTGGCCGACGGTGTCGCCGCTCCACACAAAGCGGATATCCCGGCGCTGCTGCGGCACGCTGCGCAGGTGACCGAACCAGGGCTCGCTGGCCACGCCGGTCTGGGCATCTTCAAAGTGCACACGGTAGAAAATCGCCTGGTCGACGGGCAGGCCGGTGAGTTCGACACGGGCGGTGAAATCGGTGCGGCTGTCGGCCAGGGGCGAGACGAATTTGCGCGGGTTGCTGAATACGCTGCGGGTGTCCCACTCCACCACCATCCGGGCCGGGCGGTCGCTGCGGCTCCAGATCATCGCGCGGTCGCCCAGCAGGTCGCCGGACTGCACGCCGTCGGTGAGTTGCGGGCGATCCTTGACCGAGGCGATCACCGCAGGCGCGAGGCCCGGCAGCAACAGGCCGGCGCCGACGGCTTGCATCACGCGGCGGCGGCCGAGATTGAAGTGGCTCATGCGGGTTCCCTCTCGAACGGCAAAAGGGAAACTTAAGCATGACGGGATGAACGAGTTATGACACCGGCCTTATTGCTCACGGAGGTCAAATGTGGGAGCTGGCTTGCCTGCGATAGCCTCAACTCGGTTGCGCTGATACACCGAGGTGCCTGCATCGCAGGCAAGCCAGCTCCTACATGAACCGCGTTATGCCTGGGCGGGTGCGACAGAAAGTTCTACGGTCTCAGGGCGCTTGAGGAATGCATACACCACGGCAGTCAACAAACTGCCCGCCACGATCGCCAGCAGGTACAGCAGCGCATGGTTGATCGCATTCGGGATCAGCATCACAAACAATCCACCATGGGGCGCCATCAGCTTGCAGCCGAAATACATCGACAGCGCACCGGTCAGCGCACCGCCGGCGATGCTTGCCGGGATTACCCGCAGCGGGTCCTTGGCAGCAAACGGAATCGCGCCTTCAGAGATAAAGCACATGCCGAGGATCAGCGCGGCCTTGCCGGCTTCACGCTCGGTCTGGGCAAACTTGCGCCGCGCCAGGAAGGTGGCGATGCCCATGCCAATCGGCGGCACCATGCCGGCAGCCATGGTCGCGGCCATGGGTGCACCGCTTTGCGCTGCCAGCAGGCCGACGGAAAACGCGTAGGCTGCCTTGTTGATCGGGCCACCGAGATCGACGCACATCATGCCGCCCAGCAAGATGCCCAGCAGCACGGCGTTGGTGGTGCCCATGGTGCTGAGAAAATCCGTGAGGCCGGTGAGCATCTTCGCCACCGGCGGCCCTACCAGGTAAATCATCGCAAGACCCGTGAACAGGCTCGCCAGCAACGGGATGATCAGGATCGGCTTGAGGGCTTCCAGGCTCTGGGGCAAACGGATCGCGCGGCTGATGAATTTGACGCAGTAGCCGGCGAGAAAGCCGGCGAAGATCCCGCCGATAAACCCCGCGCCCAAGGTGCTGGCCAGCAGGCCACCGATCATGCCGGGGGCCAATCCAGGACGGTCGGCAATCGAGTAGGCGATGTAACCCGCCAGCAGCGGCACCATCAGCATGAACGCCTGGTCGCCGACGGTTTTCAGCGCTGCGGCAAGAGTGCCTTTTTCTTCAAAGGCATGAATGCCGAACACGAATGACAGGGCGATCAGCAGACCGCCCGCCACCACCATCGGCAGCATGAACGACACGCCGGTGAGCAAGTGTTTGTAGACACCGGTCTTCTCCGGTTTGGCAGCGGCACCACTGGCAGCGGATTCCTGCTTGCCTTCGGCCAGCGCCTTGTTGAGGGTCGCCTCGGATTGCTTGAGCGCGATCCCGGTGCCGCAGCGATAGATTTTCTTGCCGGCAAAGCGCTCGGTGGCGACTTCGATGTCGGCGGCGAGCAGCACAACGTCGGCGTCACGAATCGCCTCGGGACTCAGCGGCGTGCGGGCGCCCACGGAGCCCTGGGTTTCCACCTGCAAGTCATACCCGAGGCGCTTGGCGGTTTGCTGCAACGCTTCGGCAGCCATGAAGGTGTGGGCGACGCCGGTCGGGCACGCGGTGATCGCGACGATACGCGGCGTGCTTTTCGCCGGTGCCGCGTCAGCTACCTGCACCTGGGCCTCCTCGGCTCCGCGACGCAACACCGCGTCCACATCCTGCAACGCCTGGGCCGGCGTGCTGCGGAATACGCGTTTGCCGACAAAACGCTGCATGTCCACCGGCGTGCTGCTGACCAGCAATACCCACTCGGCGGCTTCAATGGTGGCCGCCGACAATTGGCGTTCCGGATGCTGCACGTCGACCACTTCGACGCTGGTGCTCCAGCCCTGGCGTTGCGCGGCGGCATCCAGCAAGCGGGCGCACAGCACACTGGTGACCATGCCGTTCGGGCAGGCAGTAACAATGGCTAACTTCATGACCAACCCTCTTATTGTTCTGTCAGCGGGCGCACGTGGACGCCGCTCTGCAAAGTCTCAAGCTGCGCTTCGTCGGTGATGCCAAAGCCGATCTGCGTGACCGCCATCGCGGCAATGGCGGTGGCGCGGCCCAGGGTCTGCTCCGGCGTGTCGCCACTGAGCAAACCGTGAAGCATCCCGGCCAGCAGCGAGTCGCCGGCACCTACGGTACTGGCCACGGTTACCTTGGGCGGGGTAGCGTGCAGCGCCGTTTCCGGGCTGTACCAGCTCACACCCGCGGCACCGTCGGAGACCACCACATGCTCAACGCCTTGCCGATGCAGTTGGCGGATGGCATCTGTGGAATGACCAAGGGCATCGGCCAGTTCTTCGGTATTGGGTTTGACCAACCACGGGCCGGCGTTCAATCCGGCGCGCAGCGCTTCGCCGCTGGTGTCCAGGGCGACTTTCAAGCCGAGGTTTTTCAGTTGCTGCAACAGGCCCTGGAACCACTGAGGGGTGATGCCGCGTGGCAGGCTGCCGGCCACGACGACGGCGTCGTAGCCGGGAGCAATCCGCGCCAGTTGCTCAAGCAGTGCGTGTTGCGCCTGCTCGCTGACCAACGGGCCCGGCGCATTGACATCCGTGACCCGCCCGTCCTGCTCGGCGATCTTGATATTGCTGCGGGTTTCGCCCGGCACGCGAATAAAGGCATCGGTAAAACCGCGACGGGCAATCAGCATCTCGAATGCCTGGGGATTGTCCTCACCAAGAAAGCCGCCCACGGTCACCTGATGACCAAGGTCGGCCAGCACCTGGGCGACGTTCACGCCCTTGCCGGCAGCGTGGGTGATCATCGCTTCGCTGCGATTGACCTCGCCCGGTTCCAGGCGCGCCAGGCGCACCGTCAGGTCCAATGCCGGGTTCAGCGTCAGGCTTAAAATCCTTGCCATTTACACGGCCTCCACAAGCGCACGCACTTCGGCGGGAGAACCCACCGCCAGGGCTTTTTGTGCCAGGCCCTGGGCCTCGCTCAGACTGAATTCACGCACCCGTGCCTTGACCTCGGGAATGCTGCGCGCCGAGACGCTCAGCTCATCCACTCCCAGGCCGATCAGCACCGGAACTGCCAACGGGTCGGCTGCCAGCTCGCCGCACACGCCGACCCATTTGCCATGGGCATGGGCGGCGCGCACGGTGATGTCGATCAGTTGCAACACCGCCGGATGCAGGCCGTCAGCCTGGGCCGACAGCGTCGGATGGCCACGGTCGATGGCCAAGGTGTATTGGGTCAGGTCGTTGGTGCCGACGCTGAAGAAGTCCACTTCCTTGGCCAGTACCGGCGCCAGCAACGCGGCCGACGGCACTTCGATCATGATCCCCAGTTGCAGGTCGGCCACCGGGATTTCCAGGCGCAGGCGCTCGGTCATGTCCCGGGCCTGGCGCCACTCGTCAACACTGCCAACCATCGGGAACATGATGCGCAGTGGACGGTTGTCTGCCGAACGCAACAGTGCGCGCAATTGCGCTTCCATGATCTGCGGGCGTTGCAGGGTCAGGCGAATGCCGCGCACGCCGAGGAAGGGGTTTTCTTCCTTGGCGATCGGCCAGTACGGCAGCGGTTTGTCGCCGCCCACATCAAGGGTGCGCACCACCAGCGGCCGGCCGCCGAGGCCGTCGAGCACGCGGCGGTATTCGGCTTCCTGGGTGGCTTCGTCGGGCGCTTGTTTGTGGGCCATGAAAATCAGTTCGGTGCGCAGCAGACCGATGCCTTCGGCGCCCTGCTCCACCGCGCCGGCAACCCCGGCGCTTTCGCCGATATTGGCGAATACTTCGACGGCATGGCCATCGCGGGTCAGGGCCGGTTCATGGCGTTGCGCGGCGGCGGCTTGCAGACGTTGTTCGCGGGTGTCGCGTTCGACGGTGGCGCGCTGCAAGGTGGCGGCGTCGGCGTCCACATGCAGGCGACCGCGCTGGCCATCCAGCAACAACGGCGTGCCCGAAGCCAACAGCAATACAGCAGGGCCTGCACCCACCAGCGCGGGAATGCCCAACGCGCGGGCGACGATGGCGCTGTGGGCGGTGGCGCCGCCACGGGCAGTGAGGATGCCGGCGACACGCACCGGGTCCAGGCGCGCCACGTCCGAGGGACCCACTTCGTCCATCACCAGGATGTAGGGTTCGTCGGGCTCCTGGGCGGTTTCGACGCCGCACAGTTGCGCCAGCACGCGGCGGCCAATGTCACGCAGATCGGCAGCGCGCTCGGCGAGCAAGGCGTCCTGCAGCGACTCCTGCTGTTTGGCGGCGGCTTCGATCACGCTCATCCACGCGGCTTCGGCGCTTTCGCCCTGCTTGAGGCGCGTCTCGACTTCGTCGGTCAGTTCCGGGTCGTCGAGCATCTCCTGGTGGGTGATGAAGATCTCGCGGATGGCCTTGGACTTGCTGCGCTCGATCAGGCCCTGGATGTCCCGGCGCACGTCGGTCAACGCCGCGTGCAGGCGCTGGCGCTCGATCACCGGCGACTCGCCGCGCAGCGGGTATTCGAAAGGTTGCAGCACCTGGATATGCGCCGGGCCAATCGCAATGCCGGGGGCGGCGGCGATGGCCTGGATCAGGCTGCCGGACACTGGCGCGCTGATCACCGGTTCGATCTCGACCACGGCTTGTTGGGCGCTGACTGCCGGCAGCGGCTCGACTTCTTCGCCGAGGCCGTCTTCCACTGCCGCCAGCAAGGCGGGCAAGGCGTCACCGGCAATGGTTGGCTCGGCGACAAACTCCAGTACCTGGCCGCGACGCGCACCGAGGCTGAGCAACTTGCTCAGGCTTTTTACCGATACCGCGCCGACGTCTACATCGACGATGCGCACACGGATTTCACCGGCAAAACTTTTCGCCAATTGCGCGAGGATCTTCGCCGGGCGCGCATGCAGCCCGTGGGCGTTGGCCAGGGCAATGCGCACGCTTGGCCAGTCGGCTGGCAGTTCACCGCCGAGCACTTCCAGTACGGCGCGGCTGCTGGTGGCGCGGCCGAGTTCCTGGCCACGGCCTTCGATCAGCAAGGCACACAGGCGTTCGAGCAAGGTCTGGTGGGCCTCGCCGAGGCTGGCCAGGCAGAACAGGCCGCTCAAGGGCTGGCCCAGGTAACGCATGGGTTTGTCCGGGGTGACGAAGGCCAGGCCGGGACGCTTCACTGTCTGCTCGCTGTGCAGCCACCACAGGCCATCGCCCAGGGGCAGCGCGTCGACTTGTTGCAGCACGGCGGCAAAGCCATTGCTCACGCAATCGGCCTGGCGCAGCAGGCGTGCGCCTCTCCACACCAGTTCTTCGAAATCATCAGCCGACACGCCCAGGCCAATCATCTGTGCGTCCAGCGCCAGCTCCTGCGGCGCGCCTTGCAGCAGTTTCAGCAAGGCCTCGGCAGAACTGGCGCGGCGCAGGGCCTGGCCCAGGTCGGTCTCGCCAAGGGCACGGGTCAGCAGTTGCAGCAGGCGCAGGTGTTCGTCGGATTTGGCGGCAATGCCGATCGCCAGGTAAACGATCTGGCCATCGCCCCAATCCACGCCGTCGGGAAATTGCAGCAGGCGCACGCCGGTGGCGAACACCTGGTCGCGTGTTTCGGGGGTGCCGTGGGGGATGGCGATACCCTGGCCGAGAAAGGTCGAGCCTTGGGCTTCACGCGCTTGCAAGCCACTGAGGTAACCCTCGGCGACCAGGCCATCGGCCACCAGTTTTTCAGCGAGCAGTTGCAAGGCAGCAGACTTATCCACAGCCGTCTGGCCCATGGATATCTGCTCGTGGGTGAGCTCAAGCATGCCGTTCTCCTAGTTAGTGCGGCGGGCGCACTAGGTATTATTTTGAATAAATCAGTGCAAAAGCGTTCGAATAAAATTGACTGAGTGGTCAGTTGGCAGGACCACACTCGTCGCGATAATCGTAAAAATACGCTTGCTGAAACGTTTAATCTAGAATTTATGGCAGATTACGCGTTAATTTCCCATGATTGAAGAGCCACTCGGCTGTTGAGTTGCGACAATGGTCGCCTGCAGTAATCGGTTACGATTGGACAAAATGTCGGGGCAAGCTCTAAAAAACAAGGAAATCCCGGTTTGAAACTCAGTGATATCGCGCGCATTGCCGGTGTGTCTGTGACCACCGCCAGCTACGTCATCAATGGCAAGGCCGAACAGCAACGGATCAGCAGCGCAACCGTCGAACGGGTGCGCGCCGTGGTTGAAGAACATGGCTTTACGCCCAACCCCCAGGCCGCCGGGCTGCGCAGCCGGCACACCCGTACCCTGGGTTTTATCCTGCCGGACCTGGAAAACCCCAGTTACGCACGCATCGCCAAGCTGCTCGAACAAGGCGCCCGTGCCCGCGGCTATCAATTGCTGATCGCCAGCTCCGACGACGACGCCAACAGTGAGCGGCAACTGCTGCAACTGTTCCGCGCCCGCCGTTGCGATGCGCTGTTTGTCGCCAGCTGCCTGCCGGCCACCGACGACAGCTACCGCGAACTGCAAGCCAAGGGTTTGCCGGTGATCGCCATCGACCGGGTGATGGAGTCTACGCAGTTTTGCTCGGTGGTCAGCGATGATCGCCAGGCCTGCCAGCAATTGACCAGCAGCCTGCTGCACCCGCTGCCCAAGCAGATCGTGTTGATCGGCGCGCGGCCAGAGCTGAGCATCAGCCAGGAACGTACCGCCGGTTTCAAGCAAGCGCTGAAAGACTTCAGCGGCGAAGTGCTGATCGAACAAGGCGAGTCGTTCAGCCGCGACTGTGGCCGACAGCTGATGGAGCAGTTACTGCAAAGCCTGGGGCATTTGCCTGACGCACTGGTGACTACGTCCTACGTCCTGCTGCAAGGGGTGTTTGACGCGCTGCATGACTTCCCGCTCAAATCCCGGCCACTGCGACTGGGGACGTTTGGCGACACCCAACTGCTGGATTTCCTGCCGCTGCCGGTGAATGCCATGGCCCAGCAGCATCAGTTGATTGCCGACACCGCGCTGCGCCTGGCGCTGGCGGCCATTGAAGAACAGCACTACGAACCCGGCGTGCATGCCATCGGCCGTACGTTCAAGCAGCGGATTCACTCGGAGTAAGCGGTGTGGAGCTGATCGACAGCCACACCCATCTGGATTTTCCGGACTTCGATACGGACCGCCGCGAAGTCCTGAGCCGCAGTCGCCGCCTGGGCGTGCGCAGGATGGTGGTGCTCGGGGTCTATCAGCAGAATTGGCAACGGTTGTGGGACCTGGTGCAAACCGACGCGGATTTATTCGCCGCCTTCGGCCTGCACCCGGTGTACCTCGACGACCATCGCCCCGCCGACCTGACGGAACTGGGCGACTGGCTGACCCGCCTGAACGGCCACCGGCAACTGTGCGCGGTGGGCGAAATCGGCCTGGATTATTTCCTCGAACAGCTGGACCGCGAACGCCAGCAAAGCCTGTTTGAAGCGCAACTGAAGCTGGCGGTGGATTTCCAACTGCCGGCGCTGCTGCATGTGCGCCGCAGCCACGCTGCCGTGATCGCCACCCTCAAGCGCATTCGGCTGCCACGGGGCGGAATCATCCACGCGTTTGCCGGCAGCCAGGAAGAGGCCCGCGAGTACATCAAGCTCGGCTTCAAACTGGGCCTGGGCGGCGCGGCCACGTGGCCGCAAGCCCTGCGCATGCACAAGGTGATCGCCCGGCTGCCGCTGGAAAGCGTGGTACTGGAAACCGACTCACCGGACATGGCCCCCGTGATGTACCCCGGCCAGCGCAACAGCCCCGAACACCTGCCAGACATCTGTGCCGCCCTGGCGGAGCGCATGGGCATCAGCTCCTCAGCGCTGGCCGAGGCGAGCACCCGCAATGCCTGCGAGCTGTTCAACTGGTAGGCGCCCATCCCTGATGCATGCCTGGCCATGCCTCACACTCGAAAGGCCCCGATCAACTGCTTCAGCCCGATCACTTGCAAGGACAACTGCCGGCTGGCCTCTTCAGTCTGGTGCGCGCCCTGCGCTGCATGTTCACCGGCGCGATTGATCTCGACGATGTTCTGATCGATGTCATGGGCCACGGCAGTCTGCTGTTCGACGGCGGCGGCAATCTGCTGGTTCTGGTCGACGATCATGCCTACCGCGCCGAGGATGTTTTCGAGGGCCTGCTGGACTTTTTCCGACTGCCCCACCGTGCCATTGGCCATCTCGTGGCTGGTGCCCATGGCCTTCACCGCAGCGCCGACACCGCTGTGGAGCTTGGCAATCATCTGCTCGATCTCTTCGGTGGAGTGCTGGGTGCGCCGGGCCAAAGTGCGCACTTCATCGGCCACCACGGCGAAACCGCGTCCTTGCTCACCCGCGCGCGCGGCCTCGATGGCGGCATTCAACGCCAGCAGATTGGTCTGTTCGGCAATGCTCTTGATCACTTCCAGCACGCGACTGATGGATTGGCTGTCGATGGCCAACTGGTTGATGACCCGTACCGATTGATCGATCTCCGAAGCCAACGCCGCGATACTGCCTTGCTGGGACTGCACCAGGCCGCGTCCGCTGACGGTTTCATCGTTGACGCTGTGGGCGCTGCTGACCGCCGCCGCTGCACTGCGCGCCACTTCCAGGGCAGTGGAGGACATCTGGTTCATGGCGGTCGCCACCTGCTCGATCTGGCTGCGTTGGCCGGACACGGCCTGGTTGCTGCTGGCCGAGACCGACTCCACTTGCCCGGCCTGGTGTTCGACCTGGTTGACGGTGTGCCCTACCCGCTCGATCAGGTCATGGATTTTGGCCACGGTGGCGTTGAACACCTGGCCCAAATCCCCCAGTTCGTCGCGGCTGTGGGCGACGAAGGTGACGGTCATGTCACCGGCCGCCACCTTGTCCATCGTCGCCCCCAGGCGGCGCAAGGTGGTGCGGGTGGAGGCGTAGAAACCGGCATACAAATAGAAGATCAGCAAAAACACCGACGCCAGTGCCGCCACCAATCCGATCATGTGCGTGCGGTTTTCTGACAGACGTTGCTCCAGTTGCTGCTCGAGAAAGGTCAGGGTGGCTTCGTCGAGCTGATAGGTCTTGGCCATCAACGTGCTGACGTCGTCGTAGAAGCCTTGCCATGGGGCGTCGAGGGTTTCGGCCATGACGACCTGCTCTTCGAACAACTCACTGCCTTGCTTGAGGCTGGCCTTGCTCGCGTCCGCCAGGCTCGCCAACGCTGCGTGGGCGGGCTTGCTGGAGCCGAGGGCATCCTGCAGTTTCAGGCCGTATTCCGCCTGGAGCTTTTCCAGTTGCTGCAGCAGCTCGTCAAAACGAGTGCTGGACGACGAATTGAGAAAACCCTGGCCCAACGAATAAGCCCCCATGGCCCGGCCTTCCCCCAGGGTCTGGGTGACTTGCGGGGTGACGCTGGTGATCAGTTCACTGAGTTGGCGCAGGTCGCCCTGGGGGTCACGGCTCAAACCCGACTGGCTGGCGATGATCTGGCTGAGCATCTGCGCCTTGTTGAGGAGTTTGCCGATCAGCGCGCTTTTGCTGAGCAGTGAAGTTTCCTGTTGCTGGGCCTTGAAGGCGGCGATCATTTCATCGCGCTTGGCTTCGAAGGCGGCGGCCTGCTCAGGGTCGGCGGACAGGGCGTGGAAGCTTTGCAGGCGCTGCAGCAGGCTGTCTTCGAGGGCGGTGATTTTGTTTTCGATATCACCGGCCTTGCCTGATTGGCCGAGGGTTGCGTTGATCTGTACCTGGTTGTTCAGGGTTTCCAGGTCGCGGCGCAGGGCCAGGCTGCTGCCCAGCAGGTCGAGGCTTTGCAGCTCGATGCGAGTGCCCTGGAATTCTCGCCAGGAATCGCGCACCAGGTAGTAGTTGGTGGCCAGCATCGGCAACAGGAACAGCACGCTGATAAGGCTGAACTTCATGCCGAAGGTCAGGCGGTTCATGAACGCGACGGCGGGATAGAGCAAGCTCTTCACAGGTGAACTCCCTTTTCTTTTATTTTTATTGAGGGCGCAGGGCGGCGGCAGATAGCCACTATTTGGCGCTCTGTCTGTATAGCTCAATTCGAAAAGGAGGTTTGTAACTTAAGGTTAACGAGGTAGGAGCGAGCTTGCCCGCTCCTACAGGGAGGCAAATCAGGGCAGCACGGTCCAGATGGCAAAGCCGGCGTACCACAGCACGGCGGCACGCAGCAGCAACTCCCAGATACGATCAAGGCTGTTGATGCCCTCGGCGCCTACCACCGGTGGCGGGATCTCCGCGGCCACCAGGCCCACCTTCTCCACCAGTTGCGCAGCACTGATGTCCCAGCTCAGCAGCTCATGCAGCATCACCCGGCCGACCGCCACAAAGTTGCCGACCAGGGCGAAACTCGCCGCCAGCAAACGTACCGGCAACCAGTCGAAGGCATGGCGCAATTGCCCGGCACGCTCGGCCACCAGTGGGTTCTTGCTGTTCTCGGTCGCCAGCGCCAGCAGACGGTAGGCCAGGGCGGCCACCGGCCCGAGGAGGAAGTACCAGAAAATCACCGCGAAGAAGCTTTGGTAGGCCTGCCACAACAGATGGCCCTGGACCCGCTCCAGCAACTGCTCACCACTGTCGGCACTGATGCTCAAGTCACGTTCGGCCACATGTTCGGCCGCTTGCAGGTCACCCCGGCGCCAGGCATCACGGAACGGGCCCAATCCGGCCAGGAGATCGCCACGGCCCAGGCTGTAGATCACCACCAGCAGGTGCACCGGCAGCGCCAACAGGCCATAGGCCACTGGCTCCAGCACCAGCAACAACAACGCAAGCAAGGCCACCGGCAGCAGCACCAGCAATGTGAGGATCAGCCACGGCTGCTTGCCCAGGCTGGCGCTCGACTCCAGCTTGGCCAGTTCCCGCAACCAACCGCCATCACGTTGTATTCGGTGACGCAGGGCCGAGAACTTCTCGATCCATACCGCCAGCACCAACACCAGAAAACTCATTGTGCGTGTCCTCCATCCTGCAAGGCGCTGCGAAAGCGCGCCCAATCAAATTCGGGTCCGGGGTCGGTCTTGCGTCCCGGGGCGATATCGCTATGGCCACAAATGCGCTGGCGGGTAATGCCCGTGTACGCCGCCAGCAACTGGCGCGTCAGGGCGATCAGGGATTGATACTGGGCATCGGTGAAGGGCAGGTCATCAGTGCCCTCCAGCTCGATCCCCAGGGAAAAGTCGTTACACGTCTCACGCCCCTCGAAGCTCGATACCCCGGCATGCCAGGCCCGGTCCCGGCACGAGACAAACTGCGTCACCGCGCCATCACGCTCAATCAGAAAATGCGCAGAAACCCGTAGGTCGGCAATACCTTCAAAGTAGGGATGTTCCGTGACATCCAGGCGATTCTGGAAAAACTCGTGCACCTTGCCGGTGGCGAATTGCGCCGGTGGCAGGCTGATGTTGTGCACCACCAACAGGGAAATCTCGCCACCGGGGCGCTCGTTGAAGTTGGGCGAGGGGCAATGACGAATGCCCTGGCACCAACCGCTGGCGGGGTCCAACTGCATACTGGTTCCTTGAACGAGGCTGGGGTGACTCAGTATGCCGCGTTCCGCTGTCTGGTTGCGATCACTTGGCGCGATGAAGTTGGCGCAGGTTGCCAATCACCGAAGCCAGGGCGCGGTCGAACAACAGCGCATCATCCAGGGTTCGCACCGCGCCGCGCTTGAACTCCAGGGCCAGTTCAAGCGGATTTTTTTCCAATACCTTGAGGCCGGTTCGATTGACGAAAATACAGGTATTGCCCGGCGCAATAATCGCCGTCAGCTTGCAACGCAG
Source organism: Pseudomonas sp. D8002 (assembly GCF_013385695.1). Lineage (NCBI taxonomy): Bacteria > Pseudomonadati > Pseudomonadota > Gammaproteobacteria > Pseudomonadales > Pseudomonadaceae > Pseudomonas > Pseudomonas sp. D8002. The sequence goes on along the minus strand of NZ_JACAPM010000015.1, from coordinate 72,132 downwards.
GGTGTTTTCGGCGTCTTCCTGAAATTCCACCCAGCAACCGATCCGCAGTTGGCGAACCTTGAGCAGGTCGGGATCATCTTCCGGCAGGCTCGCCTCGATGGCCGGTGCCGCGGGACTGAGGACGAATGCCTCGCGCACCTCGACTTGCGACAGCGACGGTTGTTCCTCGGCACTGCCCCGGAACGACTGGACATGCAGGGTTTGCAAGCGGGTGAAAAATTCCCGGGTAATGAAGGGATCGAATGCCGCGCCGCTCAACCCATCGCGCAAGGCTTTCAGCAAGCCTGGCAACTGCTCCAGCAGGTGCCGGCCGGCTTCGGTGTCTTCGCTGAGGCCGACACTCCAGATCAACTCGTCCATGGTGCGCAACCCGGCCAGCCATTGTGGCGAGTGCTCGCCATGCTTCAGGCACGCCAGCAACAGCACCTGGCTCCAGGCCTGTTGCAGGAACTGCACCACGACCTCGGGCAGTACTTTGCCCAGCAACCGCAGATTGAGGGCTTCGGCTACACGCTGACGAGCGATTTCGGTACGGGCGCGCCCTTCTTCCGCATCGCGGGTACGTTGCTCCAGCAATTCGCTGCGGCGTCGCTCGTCATGGGTAAACGCGGTGAACTCGGTCAGGAGCTGGGAAAAGATCGCCGGATCATCCACAAAATCGTTCAACAACCGCTGCACCACCTGCTCGATGTGCAGGTACAGGCTGTCGCGCTGATAATCGTCGCGCTGGCTCCAGCCCATGGCCGCCGAAGCGATTTCATTGAGCAAGCGTCGCGCCGGGTGATTGGTGCGGCTGAAAAAACTCTTGTCCAGCACCGCCACTTTCAGCATCGGGATCTGCAGGCGCGCGATCAGCGCCTTGAGGGATTCGGGCACCGTACCGTCATTGAGGATGAACTCGAACAGCATGGCGATCAGGTTGATCACATCCTCGTCCGCATCCTCCACCACCCGAGACTTGCCGCTCTTGACGCTGACCCGGGTCAGCAATTGTTCAAGCTGGTTGCGCAGGTCGAAATCATCCTCGACCTCAGGCTCAGGCACATATTGCTGCAAATGGGAGAGCAGGCGCAGCAAGTCACGGGTGGAGATGGGCTGGGTCTCGGCGCTGGCTTCCAGCGTGGGTGCCACGCTGCCGCGCACTGCCGACAGCAATTCCTGCAACGCCGCGAAAACTTCCTCGCCGCTGTCGTCTGCCGGGTGGCCGGCAATCGGCGGGGTGTCTTCAGGCAACTCGGCCGTGGCGACGGCGCGCCGCGATGGCACGGCCTTGAGTTCGGGCAATACGCCGGTGGCGATCAGCAACTGATTGGCTTCGCCGTACAACAGATCAGCGTCACTGAGCACGTATTTCTCAAACAGCTTGAGAATGATCAGCTTGACCCGGATTTCCACGCCAAGGCTGCGTCCTGCCTGCAGAAAAAACGCGCACAGCATTGCCGGGCCCAGGGGGTTGTCCCGATCATCCAGGCGTTTGTCGAGCAAGGCATTCAGCCGGGCTGTCAATTGCCCAAGGGCGAGCCCGTCACGGCGCAGCACCTTGCCCAGCATGGCCTCGAGCGCGACGGCTTTTTCCAGCTCATCGCCCGAGACCCCGGGCGCCGCGGTGTAGGACACCACCGGAATCAGTTGCAGCTCACCGCGCTCCACGTTGCCAAGATTGGCAAACGCTTCGTAGAGTTGCTCCATGAAGCCACGCTCGAAATTCTTGCGCTTGAGGCGCAGGTCGCGCATGGCTTCAAAGAAAATACCGTGGTCGACGTTACTGCGGGTCTTGTCGGCCATTTCGAACAGGGTGTCGTCGGCGTTATCAAACAGCTCCTGCAGTCCCTGCCTGAGTTGCTGCGCCGCCTTGTCACGGACCTGGAGCAACACCACCGGCAGGCGGGCGAGCGGCGATGGCGTCGCCCGTGCCTTATTGATCGGCACCACCTTCCCGTCATTGTGCATCCTGGCCTCCTGAAACGGCGGTATTCGATTGTGTGAAAGATCGGTGCAGCAACGGCGCGAAGCACGCCGGGGCACTGCGAAAATCGGGCTATCACCGTGACGTCAAAGCTATGACGCCAATTGCAAGGCGCGAGATTATCTTGCAAATGAGGGTTGTTGCGCCAGCGAACTCTGTGATTGCCGTGTAAATGAACATCGCGCACCGCACCCGTGGTGCCAGTTGCCTTGGGTTCAGGCCCGCCCTGCCCCTATAATCCAGGCACTTTGTTTGTGGAGCCTGTTATGCCCAATCTTCGTCTAGCCGACCTGACCGCCGAAATCGAAGCCAACGTGCGTCGCGCACTGCTGGAAGACATCGGCAGCGGGGATATCACCGCACAACTGATCCCCGCCGAACGCCTGGCCAAGGCCACGATCATCACGCGCGACGCCGCCGTCATCAGCGGCACGGCCTGGGTGGAAGCGGTGTTTCGCCAATTGGACCCACGCGTCGCGGTGCATTGGCAGGTGCGCGACGGCGAACGTGTCAGCCCCAACCAGGCGCTGTTTCACCTTGAAGGCCCGGCCCGCTCGCTGCTCAGTGGCGAGCGTTGCGCGCTGAATTTCCTGCAACTGTTGTCAGGCGTTGCCACCCGCGCCCAATACCTGGCGGACTTTGTCGCGTCCACCCAGGTCAAGCTGCTGGATACCCGCAAGACACTGCCCGGCCTGCGCCTGGCGCAAAAATATGCAGTGACCTGCGGTGGTTGCCACAACCACCGCATCGGCCTGTATGACGCGTTCCTGATCAAGGAAAACCATATCGCAGCCTGCGGCGGCATTGCCCAGGCCATCAGCGCCGCCCACAAGATCGCCCCGGGCAAGCCGGTGGAAATCGAAGTAGAAAGCCTGGAGGAACTGCGTGAGGCACTGGCGGCGGGCGCCGACATCATCATGCTGGATGAGCTGAGCCTGGATGACATGCGCGAAGCGGTGCGCCTGAACAACGGCAAAGCCAAGCTGGAGGCCAGTGGCGGGATCAACGAAAGCACCCTGCTGCCCATCGCTGAAACCGGCGTGGACTACATCTCCATCGGGGCGATGACCAAGGATGTGAAGGCGGTGGATTTGTCGATGCGGCTTAGTCTCTGAAACGCCCTTGAATGTAAGCGCCTGCTTTTGTGGCGAGGGAGCTTGCTCCCGCTGGAGTGCGCAGCGCTCCCAAGGTTTTTGGGGTCGCTTGGCAACCCAGCGGGAGCAAGCTCCCTCACCACATCAAACTTGTGTCAGATCGCGAGATTGTTCATCCCGCAATACTCGTTCCAGTCGACACCCAACACCTCGGCCGCTTCCTTGTGCAAAGCCAGGCGCGCCGCCTCGAACGCTTCGGGGGTGGAGGTGTACTTCAGGGTCAGTTCCCATGGCTGCAGGCCCTGGGCCTCGGCCTCATCCTCAAACGCCCATTGGATCTGGTCCCTTTGATCATCGGCGCTCAGGTCCTTGATCTCATCCAGCAGTTCCGGCGACTCCGCGACGTACTTTTTGAGGGCTGCTTCGTGCCGCGCTTCCTGGGTCATTTCTTGTGTGGTCATGTCGTTCTCTTAGATCGAGGAATGGGGATGCATCTGGGTCATCAAGGTCGCGCAGATACAAAAGAACAGGCATGAATACCGGTTCGTCTGGCCTTCAGAACCATTCTGGGATCATCTGAAAACTGTGTTGCCTTTGTGCCCGAGACAGGAATCGAACCTGCGACCTTCGCGTTACGAGTGCGCTGCTCTACCGGCTGAGCTACACGGGCGGTGGGCTAAAGCTAGCACTGCCTTGGACGTCCGGCAACTCACTGCATTTCGAGGGCAATCACGCCTTGCACCCAAAAGCGTGGCTGCAGGTGACCGTTACTCAGGCCCATGTAGTGCTCGCTGCGCTCCTTGAGTCGGGGCACATCACGAATCGCGACGAACACCAGCAAGCCGACGGCCACGACGCTCGCGGCCATCCACACCCTGTACAACGCCGGTACCGGGGCGACCGATGGAACGCGCCACACATACAATCCCATCAGCCAGCCAACCACCAGCGCCAGCCAGAGTTGCGACACCGGCATCACGATTACCCCATCCACCTGTGCCTGGGTCAGTGCACCGATCAGCGAGGCAAACAGGCACAGGCGCAGCAGGTCCACGGGCGCCAATGACAACGCACGCTCACGCAACACGCCCAAGGTTGACCAACCCGCCCACGCAACCAACGCGATCACGCACAGCGTCGACGGTACGCCCCATTCGCTGGCCCACTGCAGAATCGCCTGGTGAGGGTGAGCGGCAATGTCATTGGCGATGTCGGCAAAATGCATCGGCCCGAAACCCAGCCAGGGCCGCTCGATAATCATGCTCCAGGCCTGCCACCATATCGGCCCACGCCCCGAGAGGCTGGTGGTCAGTCGGTCTACGGCACCATTGGAAATTACAATCCCCAAGTACCCTGCCAGCACCGTGAAGACCAACCAATACAACACTAACCCACAGGCCAGTGCCGCCAACTGCCAGCCGAGCCAACGGCGCCCCTGCGGCCCCAGGAACATCAGCACGCAGCCGGCAGCGCCCATACCGAGCCAGGTGCCGCGGGTACCGCCACCGATCGCGATCAGCCACCAGACACACAGCAGGGCGAACACTGCGCCCCGCGCTGGACGAGCGACGTTTGAAACCAGCAAGGGAAGCGCCAGCAGCGGCAGGGTGAAGGTCTGGAACTGACCGTAGAAACGTTTATTGGAGAACCCGGACAACAGCAAATCGGTATTCACGATTGCTTCGCCGCTGGTGAAGGCGAGGACCCCGGCGTGCAGATATTGAATACTTTTAACCGTGCACAGCAGCAATACGAACAGGACCAATACACGATCCAGGGACTCATCCCCATTGCGCCTGGCCCGGCTGAAAGCCACAGCAGTGGCGCAACAACTGATGAGCAGCGCCAGCTCGGTCAACGCCCAGAGTGGCTGGTGGGCCAACAGGGCCGAAACCAGCCCAGCGCCCCCAATCAGCGACACCCCGAGCGCTGTCGACCTGTCGACGCATCGCTCTGCCCGCGGCAAGCACAGCCCATACACCACTGCACACAGCCCCACCGATATCTGCACCGCACGTTGCCAGTCATGACTACTGAAAGGCGCGCAGATCGCCAGCATCAGCAGACACATAACCACGATGAGGAATATGTTCCCCCGCTGCTGGACAGACGACGTCATCGGCAACCTCTACTTCCTTGTGATGGGCGTAGAGCGGTTTACACACACGCTCTTCCTTGCTGCGTAAACAGTAGACGACCTGATGATCACGCGCCGCCGGAAGCACAACCTTTAGCGGCGTATTGGTCTTCTGCCGTGGTGGTGCACTTCCAGCCGGTTGTGGCGCTACGGGTCAAGGTGATGATCTTGCCCAGGACCGGCGCGGGTGCGTCGAGGATTTCACAGGCAATCGTGCCAGCACCGGTGGCGATGTCGCCGGTCACGTCAATCTTGCAGTTGGCCGTTGGGCTGGTCCCGCCAATCAACGCCAGGGTCGGTGGCGTCCCCTGGTTCAGCGTGTCTTCAAAGCCCGCCTTCAACGCGGAGACTTCGGCCAGCCCTGCGGTGAACTTGGCCTTGGCCTGGTGCTTGGTGTACATGGGCAGGCCGATGGTGGCCAAAATGCCGATGATTGCCACGACGATCAACAATTCGATCAAGGTAAAACCTTTCTGACGCATCACATTCACTCTCCAGAATAAAACCTTTCGCGAGGCGCATCCTGCACCCCGTCTCGGCAACCGCTCCAGTGTACTCACCCCCGCGCAACCAATGCTGAACAAGACGCACAAACTGACATTTTTTCGCTCACGGCGAGCCTGCCCGAATCCGTCACCTGACTAGGCTATAAATCTTCCACTGTCTGTGTGCGGAACCGTGAAATGAATGATGTTTCAGCGATCTATGCCTGGGAAGGCGTCAACCGCAAAGGGCGCAAGGTATCCGGAGAAATCCGCGGTCACAATCCCGCCCTGATCAAGGCACTGCTGCGCCAGCAAGGTATCAATCCTGGGCGCGTACGCAAGAAATTCGCCAGTTGGCCGAGCCTCTCCCTGCCGGTCAAACCGGCAGAGATCGCCCTCTTCACCCGCCAATTGGCGACGCTGCTGAAGGCTGGTATCGCACTTTTACAGGCGCTGGATATCATCGCCGAGGGCTTCGACAACCGGCATATGGGGGTGCTGGTACAAGGCTTGAAGCAGGAGATCGCCGCCGGCAGCAGCCTGGCTGTCGCCTTGCAGAAATACCCACGCTACTTCGATGATCTGTACTGCAACCTGGTTGCGGCGGGTGAACAGGCGGGCGCACTCGAAGCGCTGCTGGAAAGGGTGGCCATTCACCTGGAAAAAAGCGAACAGCTGAAAGCCAGAATCAAGAAGGCCATGACCTATCCCGTGACGGTACTGGCAGTCGCCACCGCTGTCAGCGCAATCCTGCTGATTCATGTGGTGCCGCAGTTCCAGGGGTTGTTTGCCGGCGTCGATGCACAACTGCCGGGCTTTACCCTGGGCGTCATCAGCCTGTCGGAGTTCATGCAGCAAAGCTGGTGGATGCTGATCCTGGCCGCGGGTGCCGGTTTCGCAGGACTGCGCAAAGCCTATCGCTCGTCCACAGGCTTTCGCCACTGGCTCGATGCCAGTTTGTTGAAAGCTCCCGTGGCAGGCACACTGCTGAAAAAATCGGCGGTCGCCCGCTATGCTCGCACGCTCTCGACCACCTTTGCGGCGGGCGTTCCATTAGTGCAGGCATTGGATTCCGTGGCCGGCGCCACGGGTAACGGGCAGTTCAAACAGGCAATCAATCGTATGCGGCACGACGTTGCAACCGGAATCCAGCTGAATGAATCCATGGCCATAAGCGGCCTGTTTCCAGGCATGGCGATCCAGATGACGGCTATCGGCGAGGAGTCGGGCACCCTCGATAACATGCTGGAAAAAGTCGCCTGCCACTACGAGGCTGACGTCGATAACCTGGTGGACAACCTTACCAGCCTCATGGAGCCGCTGATCATGGTGGTACTCGGCGGCATCGTCGGGGCATTGGTGCTGGCCATGTACCTGCCGATCTTTCAACTCGGTACAGCCTTTTGAGCACGCCACTGACTGAGATCCTCGTTTATCAGCCGTGGGTGTTTGTGTCAGGCGCGTTGCTGCTGGGCTTGATTGTCGGCAGTTTTATCAACGTGCTGGTATGGCGCCTGCCGAAGATGCTGGAACGTGAATGGCGAGCCCAGGCCCATGAAGTACTGGGCCTTCCCGCCGAGCCCATCGCGGCTCCCTATAACCTGATGCGCCCCAACTCCTGTTGCCCACACTGCAGCCACCCGATTCGCCCCTGGGAGAATATTCCGCTGCTCAGTTATGTACTGCTCAAGGGACGTTGCTCAAGTTGCCATCAATCTATTGGCGCGCGTTATCCCATCACTGAACTGGCGTGCGGGCTGATCTCGGCGGTTGTCGCCTGGCATTTCGGTTTTGGCTGGGCAGCCGGGGCGGTGTTGTTGTTGAGTTGGGGCTTGCTGGCGATGAGCCTGATCGATGCAGACCACCAACTGCTGCCGGATGTGCTGGTGCTGCCGTTGCTGTGGCTGGGCCTGATCCTCAACAGCTTTGGCGTTTTTGTGTCATTGCACGATGCGCTGTGGGGCGCGGTAGCCGGTTACATGAGCCTGTGGTCGGTGTTCTGGGTGTTCAAGCTGATTACCGGCAAGGACGGGATGGGGCACGGGGATTTCAAGCTGCTGGCCATGCTCGGGGCCTGGGGCGGCTGGCAGATCCTGCCGATGACGCTGTTGCTGTCTTCCCTGGTGGGTGTGATGGGAGGCCTGATTCTATTGCGCCTGCGCAAAGCCCACGCATCCACTCCAATGCCTTTTGGTCCGTATCTGGCAATTGCCGGCTGGATTGCATTGCTCTGGGGTGGTCAAATAACCGACTTCTATTTGCAGTCTGTCGGTTTCAGATGACCACTTCTGTCGCAACACCCTGGATTCTTGGCCTCACTGGCGGCATCGGCAGTGGCAAAAGCGCGGCCGCCGAACACTTCGTCCGGCTTGGCGTGGACTTGATTGACGCCGACCACGCCGCGCGCTGGGTAGTCGAACCCGGGCGCCCTGCCCTGGCGCAGATTGCCGGGCATTTCGGTGCGGGTGTGCTGCAGCCTGACGGGCAACTGGACCGCGGCGCGTTGCGCAAGCTGATCTTCGAAGTGCCCGACGAGCGCCGCTGGCTGGAGGCGTTGCTGCACCCGCTGATCGCCGAGGAGATTCGCAGCCACCTGGCGCGTGCACAATCGCCTTACGCGATCCTGGTGTCACCACTGCTGATCGAGTCCGGCCAGTACACCATGACCCAGCGGGTGCTGGTGATCGACGTGCCGCAATCGTTGCAGATACAGCGTACCCTGCAACGCGATGGCATCAGCGAAGCGCAGGTGCAGGCGATTCTCAAGGCCCAGGCCACCCGTGAAGACCGCCTGCGCCATGCCGATGACGTGCTGGTCAATGACCAGGACCTGGCCCGGCTGCACGCCGAGGTCGAGCGACTGCACCACTTTTACCTTACTTTGCGTGGAGGCCGATCATGAGCCAACCCTTGAACGTCGAATGCCCAACCTGCGGCGCACCTGTGGAATGGAAAGCAGAAAACGTCAACCGTCCCTTCTGTTCGGACCGTTGCAAACTGATCGACCTGGGCGCCTGGGCGTCCGAGGAACACAAGATCCCGGTCAGTCCGGACGCCGAGGACGACCTGTTCTCCGAAGACTTTCAGCCCAAACACTAAGGCCGCATAAAGCCATAGTCCTGCTGGTCGTCGAGATTCTCTGCAAGGTACTGCAGCTCGTCGGCCAGGTCTTCAAAACTGCGCACGCCCTTGCTCTGCTGCACCACCGCACTGAGCATGGCGCGCAGGGTCAAGCCCGGGTCAAAGCCGATTTCCTGCGCCGCGTCCTGGCTTCTGCGTAACTCCTGCCGTGCCCACTCGTACACACTCATGATTCCGTGCTCCTGGAAATTTTGCAGAGCATGCGACCACTTGCGTGTGCGGCATTTGACCTGGATCAAGGCCGCGGATCGTCATCCTTCCAGGGCGCCGAGAGGTAGCGAGTGCGGTTGAATGTCTCCAGCCACTCGGGGCAGAACACCACCAGGGCGCTGATCACCATGCCGTTGATAAAGGCCTCGGGGAAAATGATCAGCCACAAGTAGCCGACAAAATCCTCGATCCATTCCGGCATCGCAAAACGGCCATCGAACCACAGCAGCCCCAGGCCTGCCAGCAGGCACAGCAAGGCCGACAGTGCGGCGGCGAAAAAGCCCGAACAGAAGATATACACAAAGGGATTGCGTGGCTTCGCCCGCTCCACCAGCAGCGCACATCCTTCGGTGACCAGCACCGGCAACAGGATCAGCAGCATGCCATTGATCCCCACGGCGGCCAGGTCCTGGCGGCCGAGCAACACCAGGCCGATTTGCGCGGCAAAGCCTCCGACGATCGCCAGGGGCCAATCGAGCAACAAGGTCACGGCGGTCATGCCGATGAAGTGGTAGGACACCCCAGTGTCGAAATCCCGGCGCACCAACCACAACATGAACAGTGCGAATACGGTGCCGAACAGCAAGTGCTGGCGTCGGCGGTCGGCAAACAGCTCGACCCACGGCGAACGCAGGAGCGCCCACATCACCACCGGCGCATACAGCAGCCAGCCGATGCTGAGGGTTTCCGGCGCCAACACCGCTGCGCTGATCACGGCTGCACCTGCTCCAGGGCCTCGCGCAGTTCAGCGGCGGAATCGTATTCGTGCTGCGCCACCAGCGTTCCGTGATCCAGTTGCAGCCACAGCACTTTATCCACAGGTGCGGGATAGCGCGGGCTTACACGGGCATCGCGGTCGAGCATGACGCGATAGTTGTAGGCCTGCATCGCCGGCACCGCGAACATCTTCGCGATCAGCCGGGGCATGCGCTGGATATCGGCGAGAAACACCGCATGCCGAGCCTCCAGGTAACCCTTGGGCTGGCCTTGCAAAGCTGCGTCGACGATTTTGGCGGCGTCCATGCTGCGCGCTACGAGCAAGGTTTGCGCCTGGTCATCCAGGGTGTAGGCCTGGTCGAACTGATCAAGCAACGTCCAGGGTGCAACGCGCTCACCCACTTCGACGGCTTGGGCCCACACGGGCAAAAGACTCAAGAACAGCACCACAAAACCCTTCACTGCATACTCCTCATGCCACGGGAAACTGTCGAGTGGCCAGTCTACACCGACCTTTTGACGCGGGACTTCCTGCGGTCATCATTTGGACGCTAAGCTGGTGACATGGATGACTCAGATTATTTGCGCCTGCTCACCGTAGCGGCCGAACAAGCCAATGCTTTCCTGTCCAATGCCCGCAAATGGGAGCGTGAGCGTTGGGTCTGCCAGCGCCTGTTGCAAGGCTTGAACGTGCCCTACCGCGCCGAAGAATTCCACGCCGCCGGGCAAGAGCCGCCGGACGTGCTGTTTCGCGACGCCAGTTTCGAAGTGTTTTTCGTACTCGATGAAGGCCGGCGCCTGAACGATGAATGGCGTGACGAACTGCTGCGGCGGCGCAGCGCGTTTTCCCTGAGCCAACTGGTTCGGCGAGAAGCCAAGCCCCGGCGCATTCCCGCCCACGAATTCCTGTTGCGCCTGGCGCCCACCCTGCGCAAGAAGGCCCACAACTATAAAGAGCGCGGGATGGACCTGGGGGAGCTGGACCTCATCGCCTTCGCCAGCCTCAAGCGCGAAGTACTGGACCTCAACAGTCACTTCCCTCCTCCCACCGAGTACCTGCGCCAGGGCTGGCGCTCGCTGTCCCTCGTGGGGCCGACCTTCGCCCGCGTACTGTTCGCGCACCCGGACGCGCCGGACTTCTTGCGCAACAATCTGGGGCGCAGCATAGTGTTCGATGTGGGCATCAGCCTGTGATCGGGTTGGCGACTATGCTTCAGGCAATGCCGCCAATCACCCGACTGTAACGTGGCGCCCTTCAGCAACGTCTACCTGACGAGGCCTTTATGACCAGCCGCCTGAACCCCGACGACCAACAGCATGTCGAAGAGTACCTGCAACTGTCCCAGAACCAAGTCGAGCGCAAGCCTTTCCGGCCCTGGCTGCTCCTTGCCGTGGTGCTGGTTGCAGTGATCGGCCTGGGTTTGCTGAGCCGCCTTTTGAGTTACCTGACGCTATGAGCTGCCTGGCGCTCGTTCGGGTAACTGCACCGATTTCCTTTAGCCTTGCGAGATATCCCCATGACTCATCGTATTATTATCGTCGGCGGCGGCGCCGGCGGCCTGGAGTTGGCTACCCGCCTGGGTAAGACTCTGGGCAAGCGCGGCATCGCCAGCGTCACCCTGGTGGATGCCAACCTCACCCACATCTGGAAACCCTTGCTCCACGAGGTGGCGGCCGGCTCGCTGAACTCTTCGGAAGACGAACTCAATTATGTTGCCCAAGCAAAATGGAACCACTTCGAGTTCCAGCTGGGGCGCATGAGCGGGCTTGATCGCGAGCAGAAAAAAATCCAGCTGGCCGCCACCCTCGACGAGGAAGGCCGGGAACTGGTGCCCGCGCGCGTGCTGGGCTACGACAGCCTGGTGATCGCCGTCGGCAGCACCACCAATGACTTCGGCACCGAAGGCGCGGCACAACACTGCCTGTTCCTCGACACCCGCAAGCAGGCTGAGCGTTTCCACCAGCAATTGCTCAATCACTATCTGCGCGCCCATGCCGGGCAGACGGACGTGATAGAGCAGATCAGCGTCGCCATCGTCGGCGCCGGTGCCACCGGCGTCGAGCTGGCCGCCGAGCTGCATAACGCCGCACATGAACTGGCCGCCTATGGCCTGGACAAGATCAAGCCGGAAAACATGCACATCACCCTGATCGAAGCCGGCCCACGGGTGCTGCCTGCCCTGCCGGAGCGGATCGGCGGGCCTGTGCACAAAACCCTGGAGAAACTCGGGGTGACCGTCCTGACCAACTCCGCCGTGAGTGAGGTGACGGCCGACGCCCTGATCACCAGCAGCGGCCAGGTAATCCCGGCCAGTCTCAAGGTCTGGGCCGCCGGGATTCGTGCGCCAGGCTTCCTCAAGGACATCGACGGCCTGGAAACCAACCGTATCAACCAACTGCAAGTGCTGCCGACCCTGCAAACCACCCGTGACGAGAACATCTTCGCCTTTGGTGACTGCGCGGCCTGCCCGCAACCCGGCACCGATCGCAATGTGCCGCCACGGGCCCAGGCAGCTCACCAGCAGGCATCGTTGCTGGCCAAGTCGCTGAAACTGCGAATCGAGGGCAAGGACCTGCCGTCGTACAAGTACACCGACTACGGCTCGCTGATCTCGCTGTCGCGCTTCTCGGCGGTGGGTAACTTGATGGGCAACCTGACGGGCAGCGTGATGCTGGAAGGCTGGCTGGCGCGGATGTTCTATGTGTCGCTGTATCGCATGCACCAGATGGCGCTGTATGGCTTCTTCCGCACGGCGATGCTGATGCTGGGGAGCAAGATCGGGCGAGGGACCGAGCCGCGCCTGAAACTGCACTGACAGCACGTTCCGGGATAGGACTCGGTGAGTGTGGGAGCGGGCTTGCTCGCGAAAGCGGTGGTTCAGTGCCAGATGCACTGACTGACACACCGCTTTAGCGAGCAAGCCCGCTCCCACATTTGTTTTGTGGTGCGGACAGGATTCCGCGCACAAAAAAAATCCCCGTATCTTTCGATACGAGGATTTTTAATATGGTCGGGGTAAGGGGATTCGAACTCCTGACATCCTGCTCCCAAAGCAGGCGCGCTACCGGACTGCGCTATACCCCGGTAAAAAAAAGGCGACCTCTCAGTCGCCTTCTTCGATCAGCGCTTTTGGCCTCTGATCTTAAGATTCGATTCCAGCGTTAACTGGTCTCAAAAATGGTGGGTCGTGTGGGATTCGAACCTACGACCAATTGGTTAAAAGCCAACTGCTCTACCAACTGAGCTAACGACCCAAATATGGTCGGGGTAAGGGGATTCGAACTCCTGACATCCTGCTCCCAAAGCAGGCGCGCTACCGGACTGCGCTATACCCCGGTTTTGAAATTGGCTCCGTGACCAGGACTCGAACCTGGGACCCAATGATTAACAGTCATTTGCTCTACCGACTGAGCTATCACGGAACTACATATTTCAAAGTGTTACGTTGTTGCATGTTACCTTCTCTTCGACGCTTCCGTATCGCTACGTTAGTGTCTCTGAGGCGCGCTATTCTACAATCTTAAAAACCCCTGTCAACCCTTTAAATTGCTTTTAAGACAATGATTTGCGCTTCTTTCTGATTTCTCCTTGGGGAGAAGAAACCGTTGGGCTGACGTTGCTGCGGGGCGCACTTTACAAGCCTTTGCCTTACAGTTCAACGCCCTATCGAAAAAAAAGGCCCCGCAATGCGGGGCCTCTTCTTATAGCAGTACCGCTTGGGCTTAGTGGAAGACGATTTCGTCGTTCTCCACCGTCGCCTCGACGCTGGAGCCCGGCATAAAGCTGCCCGACAGGATCAGCTGCGCCAACGGGTTCTCGATCCAGCGCTGGATCGCACGTTTCAACGGCCGTGCGCCATAAACCGGGTCGTAACCAACCGCGATCAGCTTGTCCAACGCCTCGCGGCTCAGCACCAGGGACAACTCGCGCTCCGCCAGACGGCTGCGCAGGCGGCCCAACTGGATCTCGGTAATGCCCGCGATCTGATCCCGCGCCAGAGGCTCGAAGATCACCACTTCATCGACCCGGTTGATGAACTCCGGCCGGAAGTGGCTGGTCAGCGCGTCCATTACCGCTGCACGCTGGGCTTCACGGTCACCCACCAGCTCCTGGATCTGTACCGAGCCCAGGTTGGAGGTCATCACGATCACCGTATTGCGGAAGTCCACGGTACGCCCGTGACTGTCCGTCAGGCGACCATCTTCCAGCACTTGCAGCAACACGTTGAACACATCCGGGTGGGCCTTCTCGACCTCGTCCAGGAGGATCACCGAGTAAGGCTTGCGCCGTACCGCTTCAGTCAGGTAACCGCCTTCCTCGTACCCTACATAGCCTGGTGGCGCCCCGATCAGGCGAGCCACGGAATGTTTCTCCATGAACTCGGACATATCGATCCGCACCATCGCCTCTTCGGTATCGAAGAGGAATTCGGCCAGGGCCTTGCACAACTCGGTCTTGCCCACGCCGGTCGGGCCGAGGAACATGAACGAGCCGCTCGGACGGTTCGGGTCGGACAACCCGGCCCGCGAACGCCGCACCGCGTTGGACACCGCGACCACCGCCTCTTCCTGGCCGATGACGCGCTGGTGCAACAGGCTTTCCATCTTCAGCAGCTTGTCGCGCTCGCCTTCGAGCATTTTCGACACCGGGATACCGGTCCACTTCGAGACGACTTCGGCGATTTCTTCCTCGGTCACCTTACTGCGCAGCAGCTGGTTCTCAGGCTTGCCGTGCTGGTCGACCATCTGCAGGCTACGCTCCAGGTCCGGTATCACCCCGTACTGCAACTCGGCCATGCGGTTCAGGTCGCCTTTACGGCGGGCTGCTTCCAGTTCCTGACGGGACTGCTCGATCTTTTGCTGGATCTGCGCAGAACCCTGCACTTCGGCTTTTTCCGAGGTCCAGATTTCTTCGAGGTCCGAATACTCGCGTTCCAGGCGAACAATTTCTTCCTGGAGTTTTTCCAGGCGTTTCTTCGCCGGCTCGTCTTCTTCTTTCTTCAGGGCCTGGGATTCAACTTTCAGCTGAATCAGGCGCCGATCCAGACGGTCCAGCACTTCGGGCTTCGAATCGATCTCCATCCGAATGCGGCTGGCCGCTTCGTCGATCAAGTCGATGGCCTTGTCCGGCAACTGCCGATCAGTGATGTAGCGATGGCTCAGTTTCGCCGCCGCGATGATCGCACCGTCGGTGATCGCGACTTTATGGTGGACCTCATACCGCTCTTTCAAGCCACGCAGGATCGCGATGGTGTCTTCTTCGCTCGGTTCTTCCACCAATACTTTCTGGAAGCGACGCTCAAGGGCCGCGTCCTTCTCGATGTACTGACGGTATTCGTTCAGCGTGGTCGCACCCACGCAATGCAACTCGCCCCGCGCCAGTGCCGGCTTGAGCATGTTGCCCGCGTCCATCGAGCCTTCACCTTTACCGGCGCCGACCATGGTGTGCAGTTCGTCGATAAACAGAATGATCTGCCCTTCCTGCTTCGACAGTTCGTTCAGCAGGGATTTGAGGCGCTCTTCGAACTCGCCACGGAACTTGGCGCCGGCAATCAGCGACCCCATGTCCAGGGACAGCAGGCGCTTGCCTTTAAGGCCGTCCGGCACTTCACCATTGATGATGCGCTGGGCCAGGCCTTCGGCAATCGCGGTTTTACCCACGCCAGGTTCGCCGATCAGCACCGGGTTGTTCTTGGTGCGACGCTGCAGGACCTGGATGGTGCGACGAATTTCGTCGTCACGGCCGATCACCGGGTCAAGCTTGCCTTCTTCGGCGCGCTTGGTCAGGTCGACGGTGTATTTGTCCAGGGCCTGGCGGGACTC
The DNA here is from genome assembly GCF_013385695.1 of Pseudomonas sp. D8002. Lineage (NCBI taxonomy): Bacteria > Pseudomonadati > Pseudomonadota > Gammaproteobacteria > Pseudomonadales > Pseudomonadaceae > Pseudomonas > Pseudomonas sp. D8002. Next base: position 56,559 of record NZ_JACAPM010000015.1, on the reverse strand, counting down.
CTCGTGGTTAGGGTCATTTACCGCCTCGCCGCCGCGCAGGTTGTTGATGGCGTTTTCCAGGGCTTTTTTGCTCACGCCCTGGCCCAGCAACAATTTGCCGAGTTTGCTGTTGTCGTCCATCGCGGCGAGCAGCACTACTTCACTGGAGATGAACTGGTCACCCTTTTGCTGCGCCAGTCGATCCGCCTGGTTAAGCAGACGCGCCAGATCCTGGGACATGTTCACGTCGCCAGTCGGGTTTTGGATTTTCGGCAGTTGGTCGAGCTCTTTGCTCAACTCCTTGCGCAGGCTGTTGACGTCGAAGCCCACCTGCATCAGCAAGGGTTTGATGGAACCGCCTTGCTGCTCCAGGAGCGCTTGCATCAAGTGCGCAGGCTCGATGGCCGGATGATCCAGGCCAACCGCCAGAGATTGGGCATCGGATAAAGCCAACTGCAATTTGCTGGTTAAACGATCAATACGCATTAGTCACCTTCCTTTTGAGCAGGCCGGAGCTATGAACAAACACATCCTGAATGAAGAAACCTGCCAGATACCCTTATAGATGGGGTGGATTCTGGAAGATTCAAGCGGGCGACCGCTGACTTGCGTCAGGATTGACCCAAGTCAAAGGAGTCTAGCGTTCAAGCCAGACAAGGGAGGCAAACCGACCGGTGCGCGGGCTGCGACGGTAGGAATAGAAGCGGGGATCCGTCACGGTGCACAAGCCACCACCGTACACGGCAGTGACGCCGCGGGCGGCAAGCCGCAGGCGAGCCAGTTGGTAAATGTCGGCCATGAACTTGCCCGGGTTCTGACTGGGCACGAACGCCTCAATCGTTTCCGGAAGTTGCTGCATAAAGGCTTCACGCACTTCCGGGCCGACTTCAAAGGCTTGCGGACCGATGGCCGGCCCCAGCCACACCAGTACGTCGGCAGGCTCGGTATCCAGGCTTTCAACGGTCGCTTCCAATACGCCAGCGGCCAGGCCACGCCAGCCGGCATGGGCTGCCGCGACGCGGGTACCGGCGCGATTGCAAAACAAGGCAGGCAGGCAATCAGCCGTCATCGAAGTGCAGGCGATGCCCGGAGTGCTGGTCCAACTGCCATCGGCTTCGGCAGTCCGGCCGGGATCCGCCTCGACGACAACCACACCGTGAACCTGGCGCAACCAGGCGGGCTGGATATTGAAGGCAGCGCAGAGACGACGGCGATTTTCGAGCACGGCTTCGAGGCTGTCCTCGACATGATCGCCGAGATTTAGGCTGTCGAACGGCGCCACGCTGACGCCGCCCGCACGGGTGGTAACGCAGGCTTTCACCCCGGCCGGCGCGGGCCAGTCAGGAATCAGCCAGTCACTCATCCGATAAACGCCTCGCGATCCTGCTTGAGCAGCGACAACAACCAGACAAAATCGTCTGGGAGTGGCGATTCCCAGCTCATCCGTTTACCGCTCGTCGGATGATCCAGCTCCAGGAAGCGTGCATGCAGCGCCTGGCGCGGGAAGGTTTTCAGCGAATCAACCATGGTTGCACTGGCCGCCGGCGGAATGCGGAAGCGGCCACCGTAGGCCGGATCTCCGACCAACGGGAAGTTGATGTGCGCCATGTGCACCCGAATCTGGTGGGTACGACCGGTTTCCAGCTTTACCCGCACGTGAGTGTGGGAGCGGAAACGCTCAAGCACGCGGTAGTGGCTGACGGCTTGCTTGCCGCCTTCCATCACCGCCATGCGCTGGCGCTGCTGGCCGTGGCGGCCGATCGGGGCATTGATTTTGCCACCGGCGGTTACCACGCCGATCACGATGCATTCGTAGATCCGGCTGACGCTGCGGCTCTGCAGTTGTGTGACCAGCTGCGTCTGCGCCTGAATGGTCTTGGCTACCACCATGAGGCCGGTGGTGTCCTTGTCCAGGCGGTGCACGATGCCGCAGCGCGGGACATTGATGATGTCCGGCACGTGGTGCAACAAGGCATTGAGCAGCGTGCCATCAGCGTGCCCGGCGGCCGGGTGAACCACCAGGCCGGCAGGTTTGTTGATCACCAGGATGTCGTCGTCTTCATAGACGATGTCCAGTTCAATGTCCTGGGCGATCCATTCTCCCTGGGCTTCCTGCTCGGCAGTCAGCTCAAGAATCGCACCACCATGGACTATGTCTCGCGGGCGGATAACCGCTCCATCCACAGTCAGGCGGCCGTCTTTGATCCAGGCGGAAAGGCGCGAGCGCGAGTGCTCAGCGAATAATTGTGCGGCGACTTGATCGAGGCGTTGGCCGCCCAATTCGGACGGCACCTCTGCGCGAAGTTCAATTTTATCGGACATGCTCAGACTAGGCGTGGCACAGCCTTTGGTTTCGGCTGCGCGCTTGTGGTTAAATACGGCGTCTTTTGCCCCGAGGCTTTCCAAGGGGCGCTCATCATAACAGGACGGCCCCGCCCAAGACAGCGGCCGTCATAGGGACGCAAGCCGCCATGCAAGTGAAACACCTGCTGCTGATCGCCATCCTCGCCATGACTGCTGCTTGCTCGTCAACAAAGGAAGTCGTCGACGAAAACCTGAGCGAGGTCGAGCTGTACCAACAAGCTCAGACCGACCTGAACAACCACAGCTACACCAGCGCCACGGCAAAACTGAAGGCACTGGAGTCGCGGTATCCGTTCGGGCGTTACGCCGACCAGGCCCAGCTCGAGCTGATCTACGCCAACTACAAGAACGCCGAGCCGGAAGCTGCCAAGTCCGCCGCCGAGCGTTTTATCCGCCTGCACCCGCAGCATCCGAACGTGGACTACGCCTACTACCTCAAGGGCCTGACCTCGTTTGACCAGGACGTTGGCCTGCTGGCGCGCTTCCTGCCGCTGGACATGACCAAGCGTGACCCGGGCGCTGCCCGCGACTCCTACAACGAGTTCGCCCAGCTCACCAGCCGCTACCCCAACAGCCGCTACGCGCCGGACGCCAAGCAGCGCATGATCTACCTGCGCAACCTGCTGGCTTCCTACGAAATCCACGTAGCCCACTACTACCTGACCCGTCAGGCGTACGTTGCTGCCGCGAACCGTGGCCGTTACGTAGTGGAAAACTTCCAGGAAACCCCATCGGTGGGTGACGGCCTGGCCGTGATGACCGAGGCTTACCAGCGCCTGCACCTGGACGCCCTGGCGGCCACCAGCCTGGAAACCCTGAAGCTCAACTACCCGGACCACCCAAGCCTGAAGGACGGCCAGTTCGTACCGCAGGTTGCCGAAGCGGACAACCGTTCGTGGTTGAGCAAGTACACCCTGGGCCTGATCGAGTCCCGTCCACCGCTGCCGCCGGGCGAAACCCGCGCCAACCAGGACATCATCAAGCAATACCAGGACGCCAAGGATTCGATTCCATCGGACCTCAAGCCGCGTGACGAAAACGGCGACATCATCGAAGAGCAAGGGCCTCAAGCCCTGGGCAATAACGAAGATCGCTCGTGGTTCAGCTACATGACTTTCGGTATCTTTGACTGATTGTTCGCCGCGATGCAAAAAGGGAGCTCTTCGGAGCTCCCTTTTTTATTGCGCTGCATAATTGCGCTGTGCGCCCATCACGTCCTTGGCTAAACTGCGGGATTCCTTGTCGAGAAGCTGCCCACCATGGTTCGTCTACTGTTCTGGATCGCCGTTATTGCTGCCGCGGTATGGTTTTGGCGCAAATTCAAAAGCCCGGCCGCCAAACAGCAGCGGCCCAGCGAACAGGGCCCGATCCAGATGGTTCGTTGCGCCCACTGTGGCCTTCACCTGCCACAGGATCGAGCCTTGAGCCTGCGCCAGGAATGGTATTGCACCCAGGCGCATCTGGAGCAAGGGCCGAAATCTATCCAGCGTTGATTCGGCCTGCCGGCGCATACGGGGCCGGATCAATGATCGGCTCATGTCCCAGCAACAAATCGGCAAACAGTTGGCAGGACGCCGGCGCCAGCACCAGGCCGTTGCGGTAGTGCCCGCAGTTGAGCCACAGCCCGTCGAAACCTGGCACCTTGCCAATATACGGAATGCCCTCCGGCGACCCAGGTCGCAAGCCGGCCCAATGCCCCACCACTTCGGCATCGGCCAGGGCCGGAATCAACTCGACGGCAGAGGCTTTCAGGCTTTCCAGTGCAGAGTCGGTGGGCGTCTTGTCGAACCCCTCGTGCTCCAGCGTGCTACCAATCAGAATGTGCCCATCCCGCCGAGGAATCGCATAACGCCCCTTGGCCAGGACCATGCACGACAAGAAGTCCGACGCACACTTGTACAAGATCATCTGCCCCTTGACCGGCTCCACGGGCAACTCAAGCCCCAGGCGGCCCAGCAACTCACCGCTCCAGGCGCCGGCGGCCAGCACTACCTGATCGCCATGGATCGGCCCGAGCGCCGTATTCACCCCAACAACCTTGCCGCCCTGCTGAATAAACCCATCAACCGCACACTGCTCGTGAATCGTCACGCCCGGCAGGGCCAACAAGGCCGCCTTGAGGGATTTGACCAACCGCGGATTACGCACATTGGCCACATCCGCCATATAGATCGCCTGGGAAAACCCGGCACCCAGCACCGGCACAGCGTCATGGGCAGCTGAAACATCCACCTTGCTCAGCGGGCGCCCTTCGCGGGCTGCCCAGGCAAGCGCCTCGGTTTCATCATCCAGGTCCAGCCAATACAGGCCGGTGGTGTGAACTTCCGGGTCAATGCCAGTAGCCGCGAACAGACGCTCTGCCAGTTGCGGGTAAAAATCCTGGGACCAGTGCGCCAGGGCCGTCACGGCCGGGCTGTAGCGCCACGGGTAGAGCGGGGAGACAATGCCGCCGCCGGCCCAGGAAGACTCCTGACCGACCGCCGAACGATCCAGCAACACAACCGCTTGCCCTTGGGTCGCCAGGTTGAACGCCGTCAACAACCCGATTACCCCACCACCCACAACCACTACTTGCTGTTGCTTAGCCATTGTTCGATCCAGCCGATAAAAAGAAAAAGGCACGCCCGGCGCCCAATCGTCCAGCTTCCTCATCATTGCCCCCAGCACGCCTTGCGCGTCATATCAGGCGCGGCTCCCGGATTGGTTCGCGCACCGGTACTGCTCAGGCTGAAGGCGGCACAGGGATCGCCCGCCATCACCGAGTCAATTGCCGGCGTGGCAAGCAGAACGAAATCCTGAGGGTTCAATGCAGGGGTGATTCTATAGCGATCATTGCCGGCGATGACGCCAGTCGCATCAATAAAAGTGCCGTTCCTCGCGTAATAGCGCTCAAGGTACTGTGCCTGCTCACTCAGCAACCCGGCAATTTCCGCGCGATAGACCTTTTTCATATGGCTGAGATACCCGGGATAGGCGACGCCCGCCAGGAGTCCGACGATCGCCACGGCGATCAGTAATTCGATCAGGGTGAAGCCTGTGCAATCCTTGCCCATCGTGCTGCTCACCTATTGAAGTTGTCGCCACATGATTCGTCGAAAACGCTCGCCGGGCCCGCTGCCCACACGGGCATACACAGACTCCAGGACGGAGCGTGAGTGCCCACTGACGCCCACTGATGTCACGCGATAGACCGTGGCCTGGGCCTCTGCCGGGAGCTGAGCCAAACCCGTTCCCGGCCCCAGGTTTTGAATACCGTAGACGCCATCTTTCATCCCTATCCAGGTCACAGTCGATACGGGATTCGTCCCCGGCCCCACTACCGAAACCGATTCGGCAGGTGGCGCGCACGCAGCCGTCGAGTGGCAAGGGCGCAGGGCGAAACTTGACGCCTGCACCAAAGACTCGCCAAGCCTGAGGCCGCTTTCGGCCTGCTGAAACGACTGGTTGCGCTGCCGAAGGCTGCCGGTAATTTTTTCTTGCGAGATTGCTCCCTGCATCGAAGACACTCCGAGGAGTGCCAACAGCAGCAGGAATACCAGGCTGATCAGCAAAACCATGCCTGCCTGCCTCGAACGGGAGAGGTAATAACCCATGGGCACGCTACTCCAGGCGATTACGTAGTGCCGCGACCACGCTGTAGGCCTGGTCTTTCACCAACCCATTTGGATCCTGAAGTGTCAGCAGAATCCGCACGCTGCGGATGAGCGACTCATCGCCGGGGTTGGCGTCATATCGGCTGACAACCGTTGAGCCAGGCTTGTCGGCCACGCCGAAACTGATATCGAATGCACCCACGTTATCCACCAGCACCGCTTTGCTCGGGGCCGCCAGCGTACTGAACTTCAGCTGCCCGCCCTCAAAGGTGTAGGTCAGCTTGCGCAGTGGGAAGTGGATTTGCCCGGGCGTCGCTGCCGGCGGGCTTCCAACATAGGCGTGGGCAGAGCCGGTGCAATCGGAAAGCACCGTCCAGTCCGGCTTGCTGCCACCCTCCCCGACGTCGGCGGTCACCAGCGTCAGGGACCGGGAACTGCCGGTGGTACTCCATCCAATGGGACGATCAAAACCTGCGGGAGCGTTGCTGATTGATGCAGCGGACAAGCAGCCAAACATGCCCGCCTGGCGTATTTCCTGAATCAGCTTGCCAAGGGCGAACCGTGCATCATCCTGCAACAGCGAAGCCGCACTCTGGCTGGCATAAGTGGTTCGGGAGCTGAGTGCAATCTGGGTCACCCCCAGGATCAACATCAGGCCGAGGGCCAATGCCAGCAGCATCTCCACCAGACTGAAACCGCACACTGGACCTCTCATGGCAACACCCTCGGGTCGACTGCAACCCGGCTGGTCAGGGTGAATGTTTCCCGGGTGCCTTGAGCCTTCGCTCCACGGGAGTCGTCCCAACTGATGCTGATGGTCACTTCTCGCTGATTGACCGCAACCGACCCCTTGGCGCTTTCCCCGGCGAACCCGGCGATATTCGCTTCAAAGTCGTGCAGGTCCAGATCACGCACACTCGCGACCGAGGTGCTGGAGGGCGCGCGTTCACCCTGGCCCCAGGAGTAATCAGCACCCGAATTGGCGCGGATCCGGTCGAGCATGTCGTAGGCAATGAAACTGGCCTGACTGGTCATCCTGGAACTGTCGGTATATTTCAATGCATTGAGCTGAATGACTGCCGCCCCTAGCAGGCCGACAGCGAGGATCAGCACAGATACCAGGACCTCGATCAGCGTCATTCCGGCCTGGGTCGGTTGCGGGTGGGGCGTTACGGGGAAAGCGTTCATTACCATCGCCATCCATGTCGAAGGTCATCAGAAAGCAGCGCAAACCTGCTGTGCGACGCAAGACTAGCGCCGGTATTGCCTGAGCGCTGCCCCCCGGAACAAAGCGAAATACTTTGGACAGAATGGCCACCATTCGACCCGCCGGACTGGGCGCTATAACTATGTCTGCCATCCGGCACCGACTGAAAAAGCACACCGCGTCCACGGAGGGACGGCCCATGAAACAACGAGGTTTCTCGCTGATTGAACTGATACTCGGCCTGTTCCTGGGCGGCATCCTGGCCAATCTGGCAGTGCCGAGCCTCAAGGGGCTGCTCGAGTCGCAACGACGCCAGAGCGCCGCCGAATCCCTTGCCGGCGGACTGCGTTATGCCCGCACAGAAGCCATCGCACGCAATCGCACGGTGGTTATCCATGCATTGGACGATGACTGGAGCCGGGGTTGGAGGGTGATACTGGACCTGAACGGTCGCGGCCATCTGGACGACAAAAACCCGGTGCTGCTGGAGCGCCAGGACAGTGGGCAGATACCGATTGTGGGGAATACGCCGGTGAGAACCCAGATACGCTTCAGCAGCCTGGGTGAACCGCTGCTGTCAGCAGGGGCATTCAGCGCCGGCACCGTCCACGTGTGTGCGACGGACCAGCAACTGAGCCTGTATCAAATAGTGCTGGCCGCCAGCGGGCGTATCAGCCTGCGCAGTAACAAGACCGAGCAGGCTTTGTGCCGGGGCTATGCCGGTACTCCGGGCCTCAGAGCAGCGAACGAACCCGCAGCTCCTTGGGCATGGAGAAAGTGATGTTCTCTTCACGGCCAGCCAGTTCATCAGCGCCCGTGGCGCCCCAGGCCTGCAGTTGCTGAATAACGCCACGCACCAGGACTTCCGGGGCCGAGGCTCCGGCAGTGATGCCAATGCGTTCGACACCGTCGAACCAGCTGCGCTGCATGTCTTCGGCACCATCGATCAGGTAGGCCGGGGTGGCCATGCGCTCGGCCAGTTCGCGCAGGCGGTTGGAGTTGGAGCTGTTGGGGCTCCCCACCACCAGCACAACATCGCATTCGTCGGCCAATTGCTTGACCGCATCCTGGCGGTTCTGGGTGGCGTAGCAGATGTCATCCTTGCGTGGACCGCCGATGGCCGGGAAGCGCGAGCGCAAGGCATCGATGACGCGGCTGGTGTCGTCCATGGACAAGGTGGTCTGGGTAACGAAAGCCAGCTTTTCAGGGTTGTGCACCTGCAATGCAGCGACGTCTTTTTCGTCTTCCACCAGGTAGATCGCCCCACCATTGCTGCCATCGTACTGGCCCATGGTGCCTTCGACTTCCGGGTGACCGGCGTGGCCGATCAGGATGCATTCACGACCATCACGGCTGTAGCGCGCGACCTCGATGTGCACCTTGGTCACCAGCGGGCAGGTGGCGTCGAACACTTTCAGGCCACGGCCTGCTGCTTCGGTGCGTACCGCCTGGGAAACGCCGTGAGCGCTGAAGATGACGATAACGTCGTCCGGCACCTGGTCCAGTTCTTCAACGAAGATGGCCCCGCGGCTGCGCAGGTCTTCGACCACAAACTTGTTGTGGACGACTTCATGGCGCACGTAAATCGGCGGCCCGAAAACTTCCAGGGCGCGGTTGACGATTTCAATCGCCCGGTCCACGCCGGCGCAGAAGCCACGGGGGTTGGCGAGTTTGATTTGCATGCTGTGCCTCGTGTCTTGCCCTGTAGGATCGAGCTTGTGTGGCGAGGGCGCTTGCTCCCGCTGGGCTGCGAAGCAGCCCCAACAAGCTCGCCCCTGCAGTAGGCCGATTTCGTTAGTTACAGCGCTTTAACGTCGATGATTTCAACATCAAAGGTCAAGGTTTTCCCGGCCAACGGGTGGTTGAAGTCGATGGTCACTTGCGCGTCATCAAAGGCTTTCACCACACCCGGCAGCTCGGTATTCGCCGCATCGTTGAAGATCACCAGCAAGCCTTCCGACAACTCCATGTCCTGGAACTGCGAACGCGGGATGATCTGCACGTTTTGCGGGTTGGGCTGGCCAAAGGCGTTTTCCGGCAGGATCTGCAGGTTGCGCTTGTCGCCGGCCTTGAAACCGAACAGTGCCGCTTCGAAACCCGGCAGCAGGTTGCCGTCGCCGACCTTGAAGGTCGCCGGGGCCTTGTCGAACGTGCTGTCGACCGTGTCGCCATTCTCCAGGCGCAATGCGAAATGCAAGGTGACTTCCGTGTTCTGGCCAATGCGTTGCTCAGCCAATACCTGTTCAGTCATGAACGGTCTCTCCGGTTTTCTTGCTTTTGAACATATCCAACGCCAGCATGATTGCACCGACGGTGATGGCGCTGTCGGCAAAGTTGAACGCCGGGAAGTACCAGCGGTTCTGCCAATGCACCAGAATAAAGTCGATCACATGGCCCAGGGCAATGCGGTCGTAGAGGTTGCCCAATGCGCCACCCAGCACCAGCGCCAACGCAACGGCCAGCCAGGTGTCGTTACGCCCCAGGCGCTTGAGCCAGACTACCAGCACGGCACTGACCACCACGGCGATCAGGGCAAACAGCCAGCGCTGCCAGCCGGAGCTGTCAGCCAGGAAGCTGAACGCAGCGCCGGTGTTGTAGGCCAGGGTCCAGCTGAAGTAGTCGGGAATCACCACGATCTGCTGGTACATCTCCAGGGCGCCTTCGAAGTGAGCCTTGCTGAGCTGGTCAATGACCAGCACCAGCACGCTCAACACGAGCAAGCCCAGGCGTCCAAAACGACTGGCTTCAGGCATAGTGACGAACCTCGCCAGCGCCAGAGATGTTGTCGACGCAACGACCGCAGATTTCCGGATGCTCGGGGTTCACGCCGACATCTTCACGGCAGTGCCAGCAACGGGCGCACTTGGCGAAGGAGGACTTGACCACCTTGAGCTTGAGACCCGGGACTTCGGTCGCAACGGCATCTGCAGGCGCCTGGGCAAACGGCGCCAGGCTGGCGGTCGAGGTGATCAGGACGAAGCGCAGTTCGTTGCTCAGCTTGGCCAGGTCAGCGGTCAGGCCTTCCTCGGCAAACAGCGTGACCTCGGCCTGCAGGTTGCCGCCAACGGCCTTCGCCGCGCGCTGCACTTCCAGTTCCTTGTTCACGGCAACCTTGACGGCCATTACGCCTTCCCAGTACTCGCGGCCCAGCTCGAAGTCGGCCGGCAATTCGGTCAGGCCTTCGTACCAGGTGTTGAGCATCACGGACTCGTTACGCTCGCCCGGCAGGTATTCCCACAGTTCGTCGGCGGTGAATGCCAGGATCGGGGCGATCCAGCGCACCAGCGCTTCAGAGATATGGTACAGCGCGGTCTGCGCCGAACGGCGGGCCTTGCTGTTGGCGCCGGTGGTGTACTGGCGGTCCTTGATGATGTCGAGGTAGAAACCACCCAGCTCCTGCACGCAGAAGTTGTGGATCTTCGAGTAGACGTTCCAGAAGCGGTATTCGCCGTAGTGCTCTTGCAGCTCGCGCTGCAGCAACAGGGTACGGTCCACGGCCCAACGGTCCAGGGCGAGCATTTCCTCGGCCGGCAGGATGTCGGTGGCCGGGTTGAAACCGGTCAGGTTCGACAGCATGAAGCGTGCGGTATTACGGATCCGGCGGTAGGCATCGGCGCTGCGCTGCAGGATCTGCTCGGAAACGGCCATCTCGCCCGAGTAATCGGTAGAGGCAACCCACAGGCGCATGATGTCGGCGCCCAGGGTGTCGTTGACCTTTTGCGGCGCGATCACGTTGCCCAGGGACTTGGACATCTTGCGACCGTTCTCGTCGACGGTGAAACCGTGGGTCAGCAGCTCGCGGTACGGGGCGTGATCGTCGATCGCGCAACCGGTCAGCAACGAGGAGTGGAACCAGCCACGGTGTTGGTCCGAACCTTCCAGGTACAGGTCGGCACGCGGGCCGGTCTCGTGGCCCATCGGGTGCGAGCCGCGCAGTACGTGCCAGTGGGTGGTACCCGAGTCGAACCAGACGTCGAGGGTGTCGCTGATCTTGTCGTACAGCGGCGCTTCGTCGCCCAGCAGCTCGGCGGCGTCCAGCTTGAACCAGGCTTCGATGCCCTCTTGTTCAACGCGCTGGGCAACCTCTTCCATCAGCTCGACGGTACGTGGGTGCAACTCGCCGCTTTCCTTGTTCAGGAAGAACGGAATCGGCACGCCCCAGTTGCGCTGGCGGGAGATGCACCAGTCCGGACGGTTGGCGATCATCGAGTGCAGGCGCGCCTGGCCCCAGGCCGGAACGAACTTGGTGTCTTCGATCGCCTTGATCGCACGCTTGCGCAGGGCTTCGCCGCGGGTAGGCTCTTTGTCCATGCCGATAAACCACTGCGCAGTGGCGCGGTAGATCAGCGGGGTCTTGTGACGCCAGCAGTGCATGTAGCTGTGGGTGATGGTTTCGGTGTGCAGCAGCGCACCGACTTCCGCCAGCTTGTCGACGATCGCCGGGTTGGCCTTGAAGATGAACTGGCCACCGAAGAATTCCAGGGACGGCACGTACACGCCGTTGCTTTGCACGGGATTGATGATGTCGTCGTTGACCAGGCCGTACTGCTTGCAGATCACGAAGTCGTCTACGCCATAGGCAGGCGAGCAGTGAACCACGCCGGTGCCGGCGCCCAGTTCAACGTACTCGGCCAGGTAGATTGGCGACAGGCGGTCGTAGAACGGGTGACGGAAGTTGATCAGTTCCAGCGCGGACCCGGTAGTGGTCGCGATCACCGAGCCTTGCAGGTTGTAGCGGGCCAGGCACGCCTCCACCAGCTCTTCAGCCAGCACCAGCAGTTTGTCACCGACGTCCACCAGGGCGTAGGTGAATTCCGGGTGCACGTTCAGCGCCTGGTTGGCCGGGATGGTCCACGGGGTGGTGGTCCAGATCACGATGGAGGCTGGCTTGGCCAGGCTCGCCAGACCGAAGGCTTGCGCCAGTTTGGCTTCGTCGGCGATCGGGAAGGCCACGTCGATGGTCGAGGACTTCTTGTCTTCGTACTCGACTTCGGCTTCAGCCAGGGCCGAGCCGCAATCGAAGCACCAGTTCACGGGCTTGAGGCCCTTGAACACGAAACCGCCCTTGACGATTTCGGCCAAGGCACGGATTTCACCGGCCTCGTTCTTGAAGTTCATGGTCTTGTACGGGTTGGCCCAGTCGCCCAACACACCCAGGCGGATGAATTCGGACTTCTGCCCTTCGATCTGCTCGGTGGCGTAGGCACGGCACAGTTCGCGGGTTTTATCCGCGCCCAGGTTCTTGCCGTAGGTCACTTCGACCTTGTGTTCAATCGGCAGGCCGTGGCAGTCCCAGCCCGGGACATAAGGCGCGTCGAAACCCGAAAGGGTTTTCGAGCGGATGATCATGTCCTTGAGAATCTTGTTCAGCGCATGACCGATGTGAATCGTGCCGTTGGCATAAGGAGGGCCGTCGTGCAGGACGAATTTCGGACGATCCTTGCCAATCTCGCGCAACTTTCCGTACAGGCCAATACTGTCCCAGCGCTGCAGGATCTGCGGTTCGCGCTGTGGCAGGCCGGCCTTCATTGGGAAGGCGGTGTCCGGAAGGTTTAGCGTGGCTTTATAGTCGGTCATTTAAGGCTCTTCATTAGCGATGGGCGCTAGGTGCGGCTAGTGCACGGGCGGCGGCGACATCCGCATTGATCGCCGTTTTCAACGCCTCCAGGGAGGCGAAACGCTGCTCTTCACGCAGCTTTTGGTGGAAAGCCACCGTCAAACGCCGGTCATACAAATCACCGGCAAAATCCAAAAGGTGAACTTCCAGGTGGGCTTTGCCATCACCTGCAACCGTGGGCCTGACGCCTATGTTGGCGACTCCGGGCCACGATTGGCCGTCGATGTCGACACTCACCAGGTAAACCCCGGTCAGTGGCACACGACGGCGCTTGAGCTGCACGTTGGCGGTTGGCGTGCCCAGTTGGCGCGCCAGCTTCTGGCCGTGCAGCACCCGCCCGGCAATCCGGAACGGGCGACCGAGCAAACGCTCGGCCAAGGCGAAGTCGGCAGCGGCCAGGGCGTTACGCACCTGGGTACTGCTCACGCGCAGGCCGTCCAGTTCGACGGTTTGCGCGGCTTCGACGGTAAAACCCTGGGTGACGCCGGCCTGCTGCAGGAAATCGAAATCCCCTACCCGGTCGCAACCGAAACGGAAGTCGTCGCCGACCTCCAGATGCTGCACGCCAAGGCCGTCCACCAGGATACGGTCGACGAACTCGGCGGCGCTGAGGCTGCGCAAGCGCTGGTTGAAAGCCAGGCAGAGGACGCGGTCCACACCTTCTTCAGCCAGCAGTTGCAGCTTGTCCCGCAGACGGGCCAGACGCGCCGGCGCCGTCTGCGGGGTAAAGAATTCGCGCGGCTGTGGTTCAAAAATCACCACGCAGCTGGGCACGCCCAACTCAACCGCACGCTCACGCAGGCGGGCCAGGATAGCCTGGTGGCCACGGTGAACACCGTCAAAGTTGCCAATAGTGGCGACGCAGCCCCGATGCTGGGGGCGCAGGTTGTGGAGACCTCGAACCAGCTGCATAACGCGCTTCTTGCTCATAAAGTGGTCGATTATAACCACACCCGGCCCCGGACGACAGGCAACAGCGCAGGCCATTTGCGCGAATCGATAAAACAACCGTCTTATCGACGAAAAGTCTCTAGCTCAGCGACTTGCGATTGAAATCCCGCAAGCGGAAGCCCATCAGCAGCAACATGCCGAAGTACACCAGCACACCAGCCGCCACCAACGCTCCCAGGCGCATGAAGCGCTCGAGCATATGGCCCTGCTCCCAGGCCGGCATGAAGTGCATCAGGCCCAGCAGTACTGCGGCCATCGTCCCCACTGCCACCACCAACTTGAGCGCAAACGAGCCCCAGCCCGCCTGAGGCTGGAACATTTTCTGTTTACGCAGCTGATAAAACAGCAGCCCGGCGTTGATGCAGGCCCCCACACTGATCGCCAGCGCCAGCCCGGCATGCTTCAGCGGACCGATGAACGCCAGATTGAGCAGCTGGGTAACCACCAGGGTGAAGATCGCGATCTTTACCGGGGTACGGATGTTTTGTTGAGCATAAAAGCCGGGAGCCAGCACCTTGATCACGATAATGCCCAGCAGCCCAACGGAATAAGCGATCAGCGCACGCTGGGTCATCGAGGCGTCAAACGCAGTGAACTGGCCGTACTGGAACAGCGCGACCGTCAGCGGCTCGGCGAGCAACCCCAGGGCCACGGCACACGGCAGCACCAGCACGAAGCACAGGCGCAGGCCCCAGTCGAGAATCCGCGAATATTCGTGGCGGTCTTTGCTGGCATAGGTGCGCGACAGCGTTGGCAGCAGGATGGTGCCGAGTGCCACGCCGAGCACGCCGGACGGCAATTCCATCAGACGGTCGGCGTAGTACATCCACGACACCGAACCCGAGACCAGCAGCGAGGCGAAGGCGGTGTTGATGATCAAGGAAATCTGGCTGACGGAAACCCCGAGGATGGCCGGCAGCATGTTGCGCATCACCCGCCAGACGCCGGTGTCCTTGAGATTCAAACGCGGCAGCACGAGCATGCCGATTTTCTTCAGGTGCGGCAGCTGGTACAGCAGTTGTGCCAGGCCACCAGCCAGGACCGCCCAGCCGAGGGCCATCACAGGCGGATCGAAATACGGTGTCAGGAACAGCGCAAAAATAATCATGCCGACGTTAAGCAGGGTCGGCACGAAGGCCGGCACCGAGAAACGGTTCCAGGTATTGAGGATCGCCCCGGCCAGGGACGACAGGGAAATCAGCAATATATAAGGAAAGGTCACCCGCAACAGATCAGTGGTCAGGGCGAATTTTTCCGGTGTATTGGCAAAACCGGGGGCCGTGGCCCAGATCACCCAGGGCGCGGCGAGCATCCCGGCGATCGTCACCAGCGTCAGCACCAACGTCAGCAAACCCGAAACATAGGCAATGAAGGTGCGGGTCGCCTCCTCGCCTTGCTGGGCCTTGTACTCCGCCAGAATCGGCACGAATGCCTGGGAAAAAGCCCCCTCGGCGAAGATCCGCCGCAGCAGGTTGGGCAGTTTAAAGGCAATGAAGAAGGCATCCGTGGCCATGCTGGCGCCAAAAATACGCGCCAGCAGCGTGTCACGCACAAACCCCAGAACCCGGGAAATCATAGTGATAGAGCTGACAGCGGCCAACGATTTGAGCAGATTCATTGAAAGAGTTTTTGCCTATAGATAAAGAGCAGGCGAACAAACGGCCCACATATGCGATACTCCGCGCCTGCAACAAGCACAGAGCCAAAGCTCGCGAGTTTACAGGTCAAGCGCCGGAAATAAATCACCCGCCTCTTAAGATCGACCACTCAGCAGTTCGCATCACACGCCCTTGACAAGACTTCAACTCATCGGCATGATTCGCGGCCTATTTTGTTTGCTATTTCCTAAAAAGTCTTTCGAGGAGCTCGACGGTGGCCAACACACCTTCCGCCAAAAAACGTGCAAAACAGGCTGAGAAGCGTCGCAGCCACAACGCCAGCCTGCGTTCCATGGTTCGTACCTACATCAAGAATGTAGTTAAAGCCATTGACGCAAAAGACGCTGAAAAAGCTCAAGCTGCTTACGTTCTGGCCGTGCCAGTTATCGACCGTATGGCCGATAAAGGCATCATCCACAAGAACAAAGCTGCTCGCCATAAAGGTCGTCTGAATGGCCACATCAAGGCTCTGAACCTTGCTGCTGCAGCCTAAGCGATAAGCTTGTTAAAAAACCGACCCCAGGGTCGGTTTTTTATTGCCTGCGATTTGGGAAAGCCAAAAAAAGAGCCGGCATGCCGGCTCTGCTTCAGATTTATTGCGCTGTAGGCCACGGCAGGATCGGAATCGCCGTCACCGCATTCTGCGGGCTGCCTTCGATCAGGCGGTCGCTGTAGACCAGATACACCAGGGTATTGCGCTTCTTGTCGAGGAAACGCACCACCTGCATGGTCTTGAAGACCAGGGACGTGCGCTCCTTGAACACCTCATCCCCATCCTTCAGCTCGCCCTTGAAGCGAATCGCGCCCACCTGGCGACAGGCAATCGACGCCTCGGCGCGATCCTCCGCCAGACCCAACCCACCCTTTACCCCACCCGTCTTGGCGCGAGACAGGTAGCAGGTCACGCCATCCACCTTCGGGTCATCAAAGGCCTCGACCACGATCCGGTCATTGGGGCCGACAAACTTGAACACTGTCGACACCTGGCCAATCTCTTCGGCTGACGCCAGCAACGGCATCGCCAGCAGCAAACCGAGCAATCCCTTCATTACGCGCATCGAGACTTCCTTTTTACTTAAACCAGAATCAGGTTATCCCGGTGAACCAGCTCCGGCTCAGCCATGTAACCCAACAGACCGACAATCGCCTCAGACGACTGCCCGATGATTTTCTGCGCCTCAAGGGCGCTGTAGTTGGCAAGGCCACGGGCAATCTCACGACCGTCCGGCGCCACACACACCACCATTTCGCCACGGCGGAAGCTGCCCTGGACCAGTTTTACACCCACCGGCAGCAAGCTTTTGTTGCCTTGGGACAACGCTGAAACCGCACCAGCATCCAACACCAGGGTACCGCGCGTCTGAAGATGCCCCGCCAGCCACTGCTTGCGCGCCGCCAGCATGCCACGCTCAGGCGACAGCAGCGTACCGATGCGCTCGCCCGCCTTGAGGCGATCCAGCACCCGCTCAATCCGACCGCCAACGATGATGGTATGTGCGCCGGAACGCGCCGCCAGACGTGCCGCACGCAGCTTGGTCTGCATGCCGCCACGCCCCAGGGCACCGCCGACACTGCCAGCCACCGCATCCAGCGCCGGATCATCGGCACGCGCTTCGTAAATCAGCTGAGCCTCAGGGTTATTGCGCGGGTCAGCGTCGAACATGCCGTCGCGATCCGTGAGGATCACCAGCAAATCAGCCTCAACCAGGTTGGCCACCAGCGCTGCCAGGGTGTCGTTGTCACCGAAGCGAATCTCGTCGGTCACCACGGTGTCATTCTCGTTGATCACCGGGATCACCTTGAGTTCAACCAGGGCACGCAGGGTGCTGCGGGCGTTCAGGTAGCGCTTGCGGTCGGACAAGTCGTCATGGGTCAGCAGAATCTGCGCCGTGTGGCGCCCGTGCTCGGCAAAGCTGGACTCCCAGGCCTGTACCAGGCCCATCTGACCAATGGCGGCGGCAGCCTGCAGCTCATGCATCGCGCTGGGTCGCGCGGTCCAGCCGAGGCGGCTCATGCCGGCGGCAACCGCCCCGGACGACACCAACACCAACTCGACGCCGGCCTCATGCAAGGCCACCATCTGGTCCACCCAGACACTCATGGCCGCACGATCCAGCCCCTTGCCATCCGCCGTCAGCAGCGCGCTACCGATCTTAACGACCCAACGCTGCGCACCTGTCACCTTGCTCCGCATCATCTTCAACCTTAGATAGAGGGCCGCGCGACCCAGCGCCGCCCATAACGTTATTCGTGACTACCGATTTCCAGATACCAAAACGCCGCTCGATTGAGCGGCGCTTAAGTTTACTGCAACGAATCAGTCGCGCACGTAAATGATTTCCGGACCATCTTCATCATCCACGTCTTCCTCGTCCCAATCATCGTCACCGATATCATGGACCGACTTGACGCCACTGCGACGCAGGGCACGCTGATCATCCAGCGCCTGCAACTGGGCACGAGCCTCGTCTTCGATGCGCTGATCCAGTTCAGCCAGCTCGGCCTTGTAGACAGGGTCGGCGGCCAGGCGATCGGCACGGTCTTCGAGGTAACGCATGATGTCGCGAGTCAGGCGCTCAGTGCCTTCTTTGGCAATGGCCGAGATCACGTAGACCGGACCGGTCCATTCCAGGCGATCAACGATCTCCTTGACGCGCTCTTCGTGCTCTTCCTCGAGGATCTGGTCGCACTTGTTCAACACCAACCAGCGGTCACGCTCAGCCAGGGAAGGGCTGAACTTGGTCAGCTCGCTGACGATCACTTCAGCAGCGTCCGGTGCACTGGTGTCATCCAGCGGCGCCATGTCGACGAGGTGCAGCAGCAAACGGGTGCGGGACAAGTGCTTGAGGAAACGGATCCCCAGGCCTGCGCCGTCGGAAGCGCCTTCGATCAGGCCCGGAATGTCCGCAACCACGAAGCTTTTCCAGCGGTCGACGCTGACCACACCCAGGTTCGGCACCAGGGTAGTGAACGGGTAATCGGCGACTTTCGGCTTGGCAGCAGACACCGAGCGAATGAACGTACTTTTGCCGGCGTTCGGCAAGCCCAGCAGGCCCACATCAGCCAGTACCTTCATTTCCAGCTTCAGGTCACGCTGCTCGCCTGGCTTGCCCGGCGTGGTCTGGCGTGGCGCACGGTTGGTACTGGACTTGAAACGAGTGTTACCCAGACCGTGCCAGCCGCCATGAGCCACCAGCAGGCGCTGACCGGCTTTGGTCAGGTCACCAATGACTTCCTGGGTTGCGGAGTCGATCACGGTGGTGCCGACCGGAACCCGCAGTACCAGCTCTTCGCCTTTTTTACCGGTGCAGTCGGTGCTGCCGCCGTTGGAGCCACGCTCGGCATCAAAGTGCCGGGTGTAACGGTAGTCCACCAGGGTGTTGAGGTTTTCGTCGGCGATCATGTAGACCGAGCCGCCATCACCACCATCACCACCGTTAGGACCACCGTTTTCGATGAATTTTTCCCGACGGAAACTCATGCAACCGTTACCGCCGTCGCCAGCTTTTACTCGGATCGAAACTTCATCAACGAACTTCATAACAAAACGCCTCTCGCCACACGGACGAGCTTAAGAAACCAAGACATAAGACTCTTGCAAAAATGAGCGCAGCGACCTCAAGCAACGACCGCAAATCCACTGCTTTCGCCCATCACAAACAGCTTTGCAAGAGACTCACCCCACAAACGAAAAAGCCCCGTCGCGAGACAGGGCTTTTCCAGCAACTACGTAATTATGCCGCGACGACTTCAGTCTTCGGGACAATGCTCACGTAACGGCGGTTGAAAGCGCCTTTTACTTCAAACTTGATCACGCCGTCGATTTTAGCGAACAGAGTGTGATCTTTACCCATGCCAACACCGTAACCGGCGTGGAATTGGGTGCCGCGCTGACGCACGATGATGTTGCCCGGAATGATAACCTGGCCGCCATACATCTTCACGCCAAGGCGTTTGGCTTCTGAGTCGCGACCGTTACGGGTACTACCACCAGCTTTTTTGTGTGCCATGAGTCAATTCTCCTAGTGAGGAATTAGGCTGAAATTAAGCCTGAATACCGGTGATTTTGATCTCGGTGTACCACTGGCGGTGGCCCATACGCTTCATGTGGTGCTTACGACGACGGAACTTGATGATGCGGACTTTATCGTGACGACCTTGGGAGATCACTTCAGCCACAACGGTAGCGCCTGCAACAACTGGAGCGCCGATGTTCACGTCATCGCCATTGGCGACCAACAGAACGCGATCAAAAGTAACGGATTCGCCAGTAGCGATTTCCAGCTTCTCGATCTTCAGGTATTCACCTGGGGCGACCTTGTATTGCTTGCCACCAGTAACAATTACTGCGTACGACATGGTATTTCTCCGATAATCCTGCTCACCCAGCGCTTTATAAGAAGAGGTATTGGCTGGCATGGCTGCATGGGATGGACGTCCCGAATGCAATTGCGTAAGGCAGGTGCTGCCCAGGAAGTTCAGGGTGCGCGATTGTACGCAAGCTATGGAGGTGTTGCAAGTAGCCGTCTATCGCGCCTTGACACTACGGGACGCGGGTCCTAGCATGCCGCGCAACCCTTCTGGAGCGACTGTCGCTGATGCAACCCCAAGCTTTCTACCGCGCGGTGGCGGACGATTTTAGCGCCGTCGACGGCATCATCAAGAAGCAGCTGACTTCTAAAGTGCCGCTGGTCTCCAAAATTGGCGACTACATTACGTCGGCCGGCGGTAAACGCCTGCGTCCTTTATTAGTGTTGCTGTGTGGCAAGGCCCTGGGCCGTGAAGGCGATGACCTGCGCCTGCTGGCCGCGACCATCGAGTTCCTGCACACCGCCACCCTGCTGCACGACGACGTGGTCGACATGTCCGGCATGCGCCGTGGTCGCGAGACGGCCAACGCGATGTGGGGCAACGCGCCGAGCGTGCTGGTGGGCGACTTCCTGTACTCGCGCTCGTTCGAAATGATGGTCGAGCTGGGCTCGATGCCGGTGATGAAGATTCTTTCACAGGCCACGCGCATCATCGCCGAAGGCGAAGTGTTGCAGCTGTCGAAGGTTCGCGACGCCAGCACCACCGAAGAAACCTACATGGAAGTGATTCGCGGCAAAACCGCGATGCTCTTCGAAGCCTCGACCCACAGCGCCGCCGCCCTGTGCGAAGCGACGCCCGAGCAGAGCGAAGCCCTGCGCACGTTCGGCGATCACCTGGGCGTGGCCTTCCAGCTCGTGGACGACCTGCTGGACTATCGCGGCGACGCCGAAACCCTGGGCAAGAACGTCGGTGACGACCTGGCCGAGGGCAAGCCGACCTTGCCACTGATCTACACCATGCGCGAAGGCACGCCGGAACAGGCCGCCCTGGTGCGCAAGGCGATCCAGAAAGGCGGGATCGAAGACCTGGAAAGCATCCGCGAAGCCGTGGAAGCCTCGGGTTCCCTTGAATACACCGCGCAACTGGCCCGTGACTACGTGGCTCGCGCGATCCAATGCCTGGAAGCCCTTCCAGCCAGCGAATACCGGGACGCCCTGGTTGAGCTGAGTGAGTTCGCGGTCGCCCGTACTCACTGATTCTGCTCTGCTCCATGCAGGAGCTGGCTTGCCTGCGATTGCATCACCGCGGTGTAACAGACAAACCGAGGTGCCTGCATCGCAGGCAAGCCAGCTCCCACAGCGTTCTCTGGCGTTGCTGCCCCCTGCCCGGCTAAAACCCTATACAATGTGCGCTTTTTAGCCATCCTGAAACCAAAGGAGCTTTAGTGAGCACGTTGCCACCCTGCCCGAAATGCAATTCCGAATACACCTACGAAGATGGCGCCCAGCTGATTTGCCCGGAATGCGCCCATGAGTGGGCCGTCGGCGGCGAAGCCGAGGCGGCCAGCGATGAATCCGTGAAGAAAGACTCTGTGGGCAACGTCCTGCAGGACGGCGACACCATCACCGTGATCAAGGACCTCAAGGTCAAGGGCACGTCCCTGGTGGTCAAGGTCGGCACCAAGGTCAAGAACATCCGCCTGTGCGATGGCGACCACGATATCGACTGCAAAATCGACGGTATCGGCCCGATGAAACTCAAGTCCGAGTTCGTCCGCAAGGTCTGAATATGCTGCCTCCATCCCGTGCCCTGCACGGGATGGCGCTTCACCCTCCCCGCGTCAGTTCCGCACTGGCGGCAAAAGGCCAGGCCTTTTGATCAAAAACAATATCCACACAGAAAAGTCCGGAAATCGCCAATAGGGACTTGCTATTCTACGAATAAGAATTATTCTCATTGAAACCCATCAAGGAGATACTTCCCATGACTTATTTGATCGATGCCTGGCTGGACCGTCCACACCCTTACCTGCGAATCCTCCATCGGGAAACCGGGGAAGTCTGCGCGGTGCTGGAAGAAGAGGCGTTAAGCGAACTGCAGGATCAGGGCGACCTGGACGTCAATGGCCTGAGTTCCAGTGAGCCCGGGGTGCTGAAGGAAGTGGTGAGAAATCTGTTTCTGTTCTGCTATGCCCGAGCGTTGCGCCCGGTGACGGATCTCAATGGCAAGTTTCATCCATGAGCAACCGCGCAAAACACTGCAGGAGCGAGCAGGCTCGCTCCTGCAGGTAAGGTCTTACAGAACGTCGAGCAGCTCGACGTCAAACACCAGAACGCTGTGCGGCGGGATGCTGCCAACGCCTTGAGCGCCGTAAGCCAGTTCGCTCGGCACGTACAGGCGCCATTTGCTGCCGGCATTCATCAGTTGCAGGGCTTCGGTCCAGCCGGCGATCACGCCGCCAACCGGGAATTCCGCAGGCTGGCCGCGCTCGTAGGAGCTGTCGAACACAGTGCCGTCGATCAGGGTGCCGTGGTAGTGAGTACGCACCTGGTCTTCGCGGGTCGGCTTGGCGCCGGTACCGGCAGTCAGCACTTCAAATTGCAGGCCGGAAGCCAGGGTGGTGATGCCGTCACGCTTGGCGTTTTCAGCCAGGAAAGCCAGGCCTTCGCCAGCAGCAGCTTCAGCCTTTGCAGCGGCTTCGGCTTGCATGATTTCGCGGATGACCTTGAAGCTGGCGGCCATTTGCTCCTGGTCCACACGGCTAGGCTTGCCGGCAAAAGCGTCGGTCAGGCCAGCCAGGATCGCGTCCAGGCTCACGCCCGGTGGCGGGTTGTCGCGCAGCTGGTCGCCCAACTGACGGCCAATGCCGTAGCTCACGCGGGTTTCGTCGGTGGACAGATTAACTTCGGACATGGAAAGGCTCCGCTGTAGGACGACACAGGTGCCGTCCAAACTAAAAGGGCGAGCAGACTAGCACACAAGCCACGCCCTTGATGAGCCCCGCGCAGGAGAGCGCCAGGGGCTGATTAATGCTTGGTAACCTTGTCCAGGTAGCCCATGGCAAACGCCGACACCACGAAGGTCATGTGAATGATCACGTACCATTTCAGGTGCTCGGGATCGACGTTCTTGGCGTCCATGAACACCCGCAGCAGATGGATCGACGAAATCGCTACGATGGACGCCGCGACCTTCATCTTCAGCGACGAGGAGTCCATGGTCCCCAGCCAGTTGAGCTTCTCCTTGCTTTCGTCGATGTCCAGCTGGGAGACGAAGTTCTCGTAGCCGCTGATCATCACCATCACCAGCAGGCCGCCCACCAGGGCCATGTCGATCAACGACAGCAGCACCAGGATCACATCCGACTCGCTCATGGTGAACACGATGGGAATCACATGAAACACTTCCTGGAAGAACTTCAGGCCCAGCGCCAGCAGCCCCAGGGACAGCCCGAAATAGATCGGCGCCAACAGCCAGCGTGAGGCATACATTGCATTTTCGATAAAGCGTTCCATTGAATCTCACACAGCTTGGCTAAAAATGGCGGCGAGTATACCAGCCGCACCCAAACCCCAGAAACCGTCGAGAAAACTGATCTGTACGGCATCTGTTAAGGAATTTTTCTGCTAGTGTCGAGCTCATCAACTCGGCTCGATGATGTCGGACAGGAAAACTCAGATAATGGATGTGCGATCCCCTTTGGCCAGCCTTGGCCTGTGTGCGGCGTTGCTGATGGGCAGCGGTTGTTCCCCAAGCGATGAACACAAGCAAGCCAGTCTCGAAGAGAAAACCGCCAAGTTCGAACAATCCCTGGACGCCATCCAGGACCCCAAGCTCAAGGACGCCGTGTCCGAGCTCGGAGGCTCGCTGCTGTTGCTGGAACGGGCGCGCGCCAAGCTCGCCACCAAGCCCATCGAGGCCGAGTACAGCGAAGACGCCCTGGCGCTGCTCAAGCATTACCCTACGCCGCAGGCCCTGGTCGATACCTACATCAATGGCCTGTTTGTCCTGCGCAAGGCGTCCCATTCGGACTACCTGACGGACCTGCAGCCGATCTTCCCGTTCAACTTCAACATGCCCGACCAGTTCCCCTTCCCACACGGCCTGGAATGGCAGTCGGTGACCCTGAGTAACAACAAGGTCATCCCGTTCCAGCCGGAATGGTCGGAAACCGACCCGGGCATCCAGTTGAGCCCCACCAGTTCCAACCTGACCAACCCCGATGACCTGACGGTGACCTACCCGTTCGTCGAAGGCGTCGAGACGGAGAACAAAAGCCAGCCGCAGCCCGTCACCCTCAAGGGCAAGGTGGAAGTGATTGCCCCGCGTAAAGTCTTCACCTTCGACTTGTCGAAAAAGGACGTGGGCCGCAAGCGCACCGAAGAAAACGTCACCGTCACCCTGCTGGCCCTGGAAAAGAACTACGCCGAGATCGAACTGACCAACAGCGCCCCGCTGGCGCCGGAAGTCGCGGACGAATCGCCGAACCCGTTGCTGGTGCAGGCTCGTGACACCACCGGGCAATTTCTCTCGCGCTCGGGCTCGATCAACGAAAACGCCGCGCAACTGGCGTTCTACGAGAAGCAACTGGCCGAAATGCAGAAGCAGAAGGCCTGGTCCGACGCCTTCGAGAAACAGCTGGAAGACGAGCAGAAAGCCTTCGAGCTCAAGCAGAACAGCCACTACACCAAGGTGTACTTCAATGGCCTGATCGACAATGTGCAAGTCAGCGTACTCGACTTTTCCCAGGCCACGGTGACCCGCAAGGACCTGGACCTGCCCGTACGGCGCTTCGACAAGAACAGCCTGGAAAAAACCGTACAGCCGTTGCCGATGCCCGTCACCGTGTATGACGACCAGGCCGCGGATTGGCTCAAGGACGCCACCCTGTCCGAAGACCAACTGAAGAAAAGCGTCACCATCAACCAGTCGGTGGATGACGCCAGTGCGGCGCACGTTGAGTTCGATCACCCCTACACCTTCAACGACGACCTGCTGGGCGAGGACCGCGGCGGCGGCGATGCCCCGGTGACGTTCCTCACCGCCAACGACGAAGGCAAGCTTGGCGAGCCGATCGAACTGCCCGCCGAAGCCTACGAGGTCGACCCGGGGCGCGGCACCATCACCTATGACCTGAACCTGTTCCCTGAAAACCCGGGGTTTGCCGTCGGATCAATGCCGCTGTTCCTGGCGACCATCGAGAAAGGCAGCCTCACTGCCGGGCAACTGCCCAAGGGCCTGGAGCTGAAGGACAACGCGCTGATTGTCGACCAGAAGCTGTTCCCCTCTGACAGCTGGCGGTTCTATGCCAAGGACGCCAGCGGCAACTACCTGAAGGAAATTCTCGGCGTCAGCCACCGCGCCGAGGAATACGGCACGGCGCTGTTCGACGTGCATTACTTCTACGGCCAGCCGACGACATTGGAAACCTACCAGCGCACCGGCCTGGACACGGTGCAGTATGGGTTTGAGGTGAAGCTGGACAAACCCGAGGCGGCCCCTGCCAAGCCATAGCCCCTCCCGCGTAGCAGCTGTCGAGCGCCAGCTGCTACGGGGAGTGCGGTCAGCGGATATCGCTTAGCACCGTCTGCCGCCCACCGTTGAGTTGTCGCAAGTGCGCCTGCAGGTGCAGGCACCAGATCTGCGGGTCGTCAGCCAGCTCGTACCCGTGCAGGGTCAGGCTTTCAACAATCGAATCGAGGATGGTTTGTGCCACGAAAGGTCCGTGGAACGGGCCTTGGGACTTGATGGTGGAGGGTTGTTCGCCGGTCATTCCGGCGGCAAACAACAAGGTCCACATCCCGGTATCCCCCGCGAGAGGGCGAATGGAACATTCGATACGGGTGACCAGGCCCAGGCACTGGCGGGTGAGGCAGAGGTTGCGCGACATGGCGGCGACCCTCGGTAGATCCGGTATTCAGCCTCGCAAGGCAAGACTGTTTCTATCCAGCGACTCCTGTGGCTATCCCTTGAGCTGAGAATAGAAGAAACCCGGTACAAACCAAGGCTGGGGGACCAACGGATGACTGCCGTCACGACGGCGTCAAAAATATGCCGAAGGGACCTGGAACCAGGCCCCTTCGGCATTGATTACACCGGCTTGGTCTCAGCCAGTGCTTCCTGCGCCAACTCCTTCTCGGCTTCCTTCAGGTCATCTTCACTGATCATCTCGGCGATTGCCCGCAGACGCTCCACCACCCGCGCATTGACGCTGCCTTCGGGGAACTGCCCCTCCTCGTCGGGCGAACCCGCAGGCTCACCCACCAGCAGGCTCAAGGCCTCGTCGGCCTGACGCACGGCATAGACGTGGAATTGCCCCTGCCGCACGGCCTGCAACACCTTCTCATCGAGCATCAGTGTCGCGACGTTGGCCTGGGGAATGATCGCCCCCTGCTCGCCGGTCAGCCCGCGGGCCTCGCAAAGACGGAAGAAACCTTCGATCTTCTCGTTGACCCCGCCGACCGCCTGCACCTCACCAAACTGGTTGATCGAGCCGGTGATGGCAAAGCACTGCTTGAGCGGCGTCTTCGACAGGGCCGAGATCAATGTGCAGGCTTCGCCCAGGGACGCGCTGTCGCCGTCGACATAGCCGTAGGACTGCTCAAGGGCGATACTCGCCGAGATCGCCAACGGGAATTCCTGGGCATAACGGCTGCCCAGGTAACCGGTGAGGATCATCACGCCCTTGGAGTGAATCGGCTGGCCGAGGTTAACTTCACGCTCGATATCGACGATACCGCTGCCGCCCGGGTACACCGTGGCAGAAATCCGCGCCGGCACACCAAACGCCGAGTCCCCCACCTCCAGCACCGTCAGCCCGTTGCACTTGCCCACCGCCGCGCCGGCGGTGTCGATCAGGATCACCCCGGCGAGCATGTCGTCGAGAATCCGCGCCGACACCCGCCCGGTGCGCGTGGCCTTGGCCTTGAGTGCGCGCTCGATGTGCCCGGAGTCGGTGCGCTCATCACCGGCCAGGTGACGAATGAAGTCCGCCTCGCTGACCAGCTGGAACAAATCACCGATACGCGCCGACAAGCGGCCCTGGTTCTCCGCCAACCGCGCGCTGTAGGTCGCCAGCCGCGCCACCGCATCGGAGGTCAACGGCGCCATGCCTTCTTCCGAGGTGCGGGTTTTCAGCAACTGGGCGAACTGCTCCAGGCTTTCATCCACCATCGGGATGTCTTCGTCAAAATCCACCAGTACCCGGAACATCTCCTGGAAGTCCGGATCCGCGTCCTGCAACGCGTAGTACAACTGGCGGGAGCCGATGATGATCACCTTGAGCTGCAACGGGATCACTTGCGGGTTGAGGGTCACCGTGGCCAGGCGGCCCAGTTCGCCCAGCGGTGATTCCATCTTCAGCTTGCGCGATTGCAAGGCACGCTTGAGGGCGTCCCATACAAACGGCTCGCTGAGCATCTTCTCGGCTTCAAGGATCAGGAAACCACCGTTGGCACGGTGCAGCGCACCCGGGCGCAATTGGCGATAGGTGGTGTAGAGCGCGCCCTGGTCGGTGCTGTATTCAATACGACCGAACAGGTTGTCGTAGGTCGGATGCGGCTCGAAGACCACCGGCGCGCCACCGTTGATCGGATGCCCCACCACCAGGCTCGGGCAGTACTGTTCTTCCAGCAACTTGCGGGCCTGGGCGTCGGTTTTCGCGTCGTCCACCAACTGCTCGACCACGGTTTTCAGCAGGTAGACCTGCATCGCCTGCAAGTAGCCGCAGACGGCCGCGTTCTCCGCATATTTTTCGGACAACGGCGCCAGCAGTGGCTGCAAGGCCAGCGTGATGGTTTCTTCGTTGAACTGGCGCATCTGGTTATTGGACTCGCGCTTCCACTGGGGCAGGCTGGCGAGTTCTTCGTTGAGGCGTTCTTCCAGTTCGGAAATATCGGTGTGGAAACGCTCGCGGTCGGCTTCGGGCAACTGCGAGAACTCGGCCTCGTCCAGGGCCTTGCCGTCGAGCATCGGGGTAAACGCAATGTTGGTGCTGTCACGGTACAGCGCCACGTCTTTTTCCAGGGCCAGGCGCTCGATGACGTCCAGGGCACGGTCGTAACGCTGGTTGAAGGCACGGTCGATGGCGCTTTTGCGCTGTTGATACGTCGGGTGTTCAAACACCGCCGGGAAGGTCGCGACCAGGTTGTCGATCAGGCCGTTGATATCGGAGATGAACGCGGCAGCACCGCCCGCAGGCAGTTCCAGCGCGCGGGGTTCGCGAGGCTCATCGAAATTATTGACGTAGACCCAGTCGGCCGGGGTCTGCAGGCGCTTGCCTTCGGCCTTGAGGTAGCGTTTGACGAACGAAAAGCGCCCGGTACCGGGCTCGCCCATCACAAATACGTTGTAACCGGGGCGTGGCATGGCCACACCAAACTGCAAGGCTTCGACCGCACGTTCCTGGCCAAGCACACCGCGAAAGGGCTCCAAATCATTGGTGGTCGAGAAGCTGAACTGTTCAGCGGAAAAAGGACGGGTCAGCGCTTCGGGCGCTAGACGCAAGCTGGCAGCAACAGGATCAGGCATCGGGCTTCCTTACATCAGGCGGGGCAGATGACGGCATTCTGGCGCCGGGTTGGGCCGGCTGGCAAGGACGGCTTGGGGAAAGCATAGACCCGTGTTCGGGGCTGTAAAAAAACCGAGTGTTTCCGGCTTGTTTCATAAAAAGTCACGGAACCCTTGGATCATGCCTAAACTCCAACCTGCTGCGGGTTGGACTAATAACCGACCCCTAGGGTGCTGTCAGGCACCTGAACCCTTGTCCATTGGTTTGCACACAAAGAGAACAAAGCTATGAAACGGATCCTTCTCGGTACTCTCTTCACCGTCGTCTCCCTCAATGCAATGGCAGAAGCGCCAGGTGGCCCGAACTGCGGTTGGGGCAACATGTTGTTCGAAGGCCAACGCGGCACTCCGGCTCACTTCCTGGCCTCCACCACCAACGGTACCTCGGGTAACGCCACGTTCGGCATGACCTCGGGCACCAACGGCTGCAGCACCAACAGCGCACTGACCTACGGTGGCAAATCGTGGATTGCCATGAATGGCATGATGAACGAGCTGTCCGAAGACATGGCCAAGGGTAACGGCGAAGCGCTGACTACCTACGCTGTAGTACTGGGCGTTGCTCCTGAAGACCGCGAGCACTTTGCCGCTGTGACTCACGAGCACTTCCAGCAAATCTTCAGCAAGGCTGACGTAACCGCTGATGACGTGCACAACAACACCCTGGCTGTACTGAAAAGCGACACCCGTCTGGCGAAATACGCTACCCAGGCTTAAGCTCGACCCGCCCGTGCCTTTCGAGGCACGGGTTTTTATTATTTTTGGACCTGCCTCCCCTTTGGGTCTTTTTATCTCGACTTAAGTTGCCCACATGCTCAAACGCCTTGCCTACCTGGCACTCTTCGCCTGCGCCCCGCTGTATGCGGCGCCGCACCTTGATGATCAACGTTTGCAGCAACTGGCCAACGACCCGTTCTGGCTTTCGCTGGGGCACTACGAATCCGGCAAGTTCAAAGGCTGGCGCAGCTATGTCAGCGACAAGAAATTCTTCCTCGCTCCCGATGGCGCCCACCATCCGGACCAGGAGTTGAAGGCCACTGTCGAGGCGCTGTATGCCCCGGCCAGCCTCGGCGAAAAGCACGCCCAATGTGTTTACCCGGCACGTACACGCTGGCTCAAGGACCAGTTGCGCCTGACGGACTTGCCGACGCTGGACTGCAAGGAGTTCAAGCAATGGTTCAAGGACGTCGCCCCCCACAGCGCGGTGATGATCTTCCCGGCGGCCTACCTCAACAGCCCGTCATCAATGTTCGGCCATACCCTGCTGCGCATCGACCAGGCTGACGTGCAGAGCAACAACACCGCCCTGCTCAGCTACGCGATCAACTTTGGCGCCTATATCGAAGGCTCGGACAACAGCATCCTCTACGCCTGGAAGGGCCTGATGGGCGGCTACCCGGGCCTGTTCGCGCTGGTGCCCTACCAGGAAAAACTCTCGGAATACCGTAGCCTGGAGAACCGCGACCTGTGGGAATACCGCCTGAACCTGACCCAGGTCGAGACCGAGCGCATGGTCGAGCACGTGTGGGAACTCAAGCAGATCCAATTCGACTATTTCTTCTTCGACGAAAACTGCTCCTATCGCCTGCTGGAACTGCTGCAAGTGGCCCGCCCAAGCCTGCGGTTAACCGAACAATTCCCGCTGACCGCGATCCCTACCGACACGGTAAAAGCCGTGAAAGAAGCCGGCCTGGTGGAGAAAATCGATTACCGCCCTTCCCGTGAACGGGAGCTGCTGGAACGCGCCAAGCCGCTGGACAGCGACGAGCAGCAATGGGTGCTGAAGATCAGCGACGACCAGAAACAACTGCAGGACCCGGCGTTCAAGGCCATCGCCAAAGACCGCCAGGCCCTGATCATCGACGCCGCCTACCGCCTTGGCCGCTACCGCGCCAACGGCCTGGAGCGCGACACCGAACGCTCCCAGCGCAGCTTCGAACTGCTGCGGGCGATCAACCAGAACCCGGCGCCGGACCTGAAGATCGAACGCCCCGGCCTGCCCGAAGACGGCCACGAATCCCGCACCTGGCAAGCCGGCATCGGCACCCGGGGCGACAAGGCTTTCGGCGAATACGGCCTGCGCATGGCCTACCACGACCTGAACGACAACGCCGAAGGCTTCCCCTTGGGCGCGCAGATTGAAATCCTGCAAATGAAACTGCGCCAGTACGAAGGCAACCACTGGCAATTGCAGCAACTGGATCTGGCAACCATCCGCTCACTGACCCCACGCAACGAGCTGCTGCAGCCGTGGTCGTGGCAAGTCACCGGCGGCCTGGAGCGCGTACCGGGCAAGCATGACGACGAGACACTCGTCAGCCACGTCAACGGTGGCGCGGGCGGCACCTGGCAACTGCGCGACGACATGCTTGGCTTCGCCCTCGGCACCGTGCGCGTGGAGCACAACAGCGACTTCGGTGAAGCCATCTCCCCGGCTGCCGGGTTCAATACAGGTGTGTTGTGGCGCAACCCGCTGGGCAACCTGAGCCTGGAAGCCAAGGGTGACTTCTTCACCAATGGCGAGGTGCGGCGCAGTATCAGCCTGAATCAACAGTGGGAATTGTCGCGCAACCTGGGGCTGAGACTGAGTGCGCAGCGGGAATACAGCCACCTCGCGACACCGGTGAACGAAGTGATGCTGGAAGTGAAGTGGTATCACTATTAATCCCTGAGCCGTAGATCGTTCCCACGCTCCGCGTGGGAATGCATCCTGTGACGCTCTGCGTCACGACCTTTAAAAGCGGACGCAGAGCGTCCAGAGCGGCATTCCCACGCAGAGCGTGGGAACGATCACTAAAAGGAGCTTCAACCCACATGGCCGTTAATTGCACCAGCCTTGAACAAGTCCGGGAAAACATCGACCGTCTTGATCGCCAGATCGTCGCACTATTGGCCGAACGGGGCGGCTTTGTTTCCCAGGCTGCGCGGTTCAAAAAAGACAGCGATGGCGTCAAGGCACCGCAGCGGGTTGAGCAGGTAATTGCCAAGGTTCGCGATCTCGCTGATACCGCTGGCGCCAATCCGGACGTCACAGAGCACGTCTACCGGGCGATGATTGCAGCGTTCATCCAGCAAGAACTCGCAGAGCACGCCGCGCTGACACCAGACTGAACCACACAATAACCTTGTGGCGAGGGAGCTTGCTCCCGCTGGGCTGCGCAGCAGCCCCAAAACCAGACACCTCACCCTCTCTGGAATATCTCAATACCCTGAACAGGGGCCGCTTCGCGCCCCAGCGGGAGCAAGTTCCCTCGCCACAGGGGGCGCGTGATCGCCCGAAGCCGCAGCGTCACACGGTTTTCTCACATCCGTTTCACATACCCCGAACGAATCCACTCCTACACTTCCCCCATCAGCCGTTCAACGGCCAGGGAGCAAGCGATGTGGCGGTACGCTGGAGTGCTGGGCCTGTTGGCCCTGCTGTCGGGTTGCCAATCAACCCATGAGGATTTGCTGGCCAAGGGTTATCCACCCGCCTTCGCCGATGGCTATGACGACGGTTGTAGCAGCGGCCGCCAGGCTGCCGGGGTGATCACCGGGGAATTTCGCAAGAACGTCCCGCGCTACCTGAAAGACCGCACCTACGCCGAAGGCTGGGATGATGGCTTTCGCCAATGCAAGGCCATGCGCGAGAACGAAGACCTGAACGACTACAAGAATCGCCACTGGGACGACCGCGAACGCGCCTGGCAACAGGAAAAAGACCGCGACGCTGCCAGGGCCTTTCGCTCGCAATAGGTCGCTTCCAGACATCCAGCGAAACTTAACCCCTGCGACCATGGCCCAAACTCCATAGCAGGAGAACGTCATGAGTCGAGCTTTCGTCAACGAAGACAGCGCCGCTGCCCAGGCCAGCCAACCGGTGGAACGCCAGGTCAGCGCGCAACCCAATCACCTCACTGCCCGCGGACTTGCACAATTGCAGGCCAGGGTCGCGCAGTTGCAAAACGAACACAGCGAAGAATCCGCCAAGGGCGAGCAGGCCGATAAACAGCGCCAGGCCGACCTTGAGCGGGATTTGCGTTACTTCAACCAGCGCCTGCAAAGCGCACAGGTGGTGGCGCCGGCAACCTCCACCGACAAGGTGCAAATCGGCAGCTGGGTGACCTTTGCCAACGAACAGGACGAAGAGCAGCGCATTCAGTTAGTGGGCGAAGACCAGGCCGACGCCACGGTGGGCCTGATCAACTGGGGTTCGCCACTGGGCCGCGCTCTGCTGGGTGCACAGGTGGGCGACGAGGTGCTGTGGAGGCGCCCCGTCGGTGATCAGTTGATCGAAATCCTGCGCATCGAACCCGAGGGTTAAACGATGCCCTGGGCCAGCATTGCATCCGCAACCTTCACGAAGCCTGCAATGTTGGCGCCCTTCACGTAGTTGACCCAGCCGTTCTCTTCGCCGTAGTGCACGCACGCATGGTGGATCGACTGCATGATGTTGTGCAGCTTGCTGTCCACTTCACCGGCGGTCCACAGCAGGCGCATGGCGTTCTGCGACATCTCCAGCCCGCTCACCGCCACCCCGCCGGCATTGGACGCCTTGCCTGGCGCGAACAGGATGCCGGCCTCGATAAAGATATCCACCGCCTCCAGGGTGGTCGGCATGTTGGCGCCTTCGGCCACGCAGACGCAGCCATTGCGCAACAGGGTGCGCGCCGCTTCGGCGTCCAGTTCATTCTGGGTGGCGCAGGGCAACGCGATGTCGCAGGCCAGCTCCCATGGTGCTTTGCCGGCGCGGAATTCCAGGCCAAAACGCGATGCCAGCTCGCTGATGCGCCCGCGCTGTACGTTTTTCAGTTCAAGCAGTGCCGACCATTGTTCTTCGGTCAAACCGCTTTCGCAGTACAGGGTGCCTTCGGAGTCGGACAAGGAAATCACCTTGCCGCCCAGGTCCATGACCTTGCGCGCCGCGTACTGGGCGACGTTGCCGGAGCCGGAGATGGCCACGCGCTTGCCTTCGACCCGCTCGCCGTTGCGCTTGAGCATTTCTTCAGCGAAGTACACGCAGCCAAAACCGGTGGCCTCCGGGCGAATCAGGCTGCCGCCGTAGCTCATGCCCTTGCCGGTCAGCACCGAGGTGAACTGGTTGCTCAGGCGCTTGTACTGGCCGAACAGGAAGCCGATCTCCCGGGCGCCCACGCCAATATCACCGGCGGGCACATCCACGTCCGAGCCGATATGGCGATACAGCTCGCTCATGAACGCCTGGCAGAAACGCATCACCTCGGCGTCGCTCTTGCCTTTGGGATCGAAGTCCGAGCCGCCCTTGCCGCCGCCCATGGGCAGCGAGGTCAGGGAGTTCTTGAAGGTTTGTTCGAAGGCGAGAAATTTCAGCACGCCCAGGTTCACCGACGGGTGGAAGCGCAGGCCTCCTTTGTAGGGGCCTATGGCGCTGTTCATCTGGATCCGGAACCCGCGGTTGACCCGTACTTTGCCTTGGTCATCTTCCCACGACACCCGGAACACAATCGCACGCTCCGGCTCGCAGATGCGCTCCAGGATGCCCGAGTTCAGGTAGTGGGGATTGGCTTCAAGAAACGGCCACAAACTGCGCAGGACTTCTTCCACGGCCTGGTGGAATTCCGGCTGGTCGGGGTCGCGTTTCTTGAGGCGGGCAAGGAAGGATTCAACGGATTCGATCATGAAAAGTCTCGGCAAATTTATTGTCGTTAAAGGAGATTTGTCCCGGACTTTATCAATTCATGTCGCACCGCGACAGGGCAAAATGTCGCTTTTGTGAATTTAAATGGTGCATTAGATATAAATACAGGCGTTTTTTGCACCTTAATGAGGATTTCAATCCAGGCCTTGCACCAAGAGTTAATCCGCTATCGCAGGCAAGCCAGCTCCTACATTTGATCCAGTACATCCATGACAATGCGGTCAACTGTGGGAGCTGGCTTGCCTGCGATGCAGACGACGCGGTGCACATGAAAACACGCAAAAAAAAGCGGAACCCGAAGGCCCCGCTTGTTCAAACCACCAACCCGAATCAGGCCAGTTTCTTGTGCCGTACACGATGCGGCTGGGCAGCTGCTTCGCCGAGGCGTTTCTTGCGATCGGCTTCGTATTCGGTGTAGTTGCCTTCGAAGAACACCGCCTGGGAGTCGTCTTCGTACGCCAGGATGTGAGTGGCCACGCGGTCAAGGAACCACCGATCGTGAGAGATCACAATGGCGGCGCCCGGGAAGTCCAGCAGGGCTTCTTCCAGGGAACGCAGGGTTTCAACGTCGAGGTCGTTTGACGGTTCGTCGAGCAGCAATACGTTGCCGCCTTCTTTCAGGGTCAGGGCCAGGTGCAAGCGACCGCGCTCACCACCGGACAGGTCCTTGACGAACTTCTGCTGGTCGCCGCCCTTGAAGTTGAAGCGACCCACGTAGGTGCGCGACGGGATTTCGTAGTTGCCGATACGGATCTGGTCGGAACCGTCGGAAATCTGCTGGAACACCGTCTTGCTGCCGTCGAGGTCGTCGCGGCTCTGGTCAACGCAAGCCAGCTGCACGGTTTCGCCGACTTCGATGGTGCCCGAGTCCGGTTGTTCCTTGCCCATCAGCATGCGGAACAGTGTGGATTTACCCGCACCGTTACCGCCGATCACGCCAACGATGGCGCCTTTTGGCATGGAGAACGACAGGTTGTCGATCAACACGCGGTCGCCGTAGCCCTTGCAGACGTTCTTGAACTCGATGACCTTGTCACCCAGGCGCGGACCGGCCGGGATGTAGATTTCGTTGGTCTCGGAACGCTTCTGGAATTCCTGGGACTGCATCTCTTCGAAACGCGCCAGACGGGCCTTGGATTTCGACTGACGCGCCTTGGCGCCTTTACGCACCCATTCCAGCTCGTCTTTCATGGCCTTTTCATGGGCCGATTGCTGCTTGGATTCGGCGGCCAGACGGTCGGACTTGGCTTCCAGCCAACCGGAGTAGTTGCCCTCGTAAGGGATACCGGCGCCACGGTCGAGCTCGAGGATCCAGCCAGCAACGTTGTCCAGGAAGTACCGGTCGTGCGTGATCGCAACCACGGTGCCCGGGAAGTCGTGCAGGAAATGCTCCAGCCAGGCGACGGAATCGGCGTCCAGGTGGTTGGTCGGTTCGTCGAGCAGCAGCATGTCGGGGGCCGACAGCAGCAGGCGGCACAGGGCCACACGACGCTTTTCACCACCGGACAGGTGTTCAACCTTGGCGTCCCACGCCGGCAGGCGCAGCGCGTCGGCGGCGACTTCCAGCTGGCGGTCCAGGTTGTGACCGTCGGCGGCTTGCAGGATGGCTTCGAGCTTGGCCTGTTCTGCCGCCAGTTTGTCGAAGTCGGCGTCTTCTTCAGCGTAGGCCGCGTAGACCTCGTCCAGGCGGGCCTGGGCGTTCTTGATCACGCTGACCGCTTCCTCGACCACTTCACGCACGGTCTTGGTCGGGTCCAGGATAGGTTCCTGTGGCAGGTAGCCGATGTTCAGGTCGGGCATCGGGCGGGCTTCGCCGTCGAACTCGGTGTCGACGCCGGCCATGATTTTCAACAGGGTGGATTTACCCGAACCGTTGAGGCCGAGCACGCCGATCTTGGCGCCCGGGAAGAAGGACAGAGAAATGTTTTTCAGGATTTCCCGCTTCGGCGGAACAACTTTTCCCAGCCGATGCATGGTGAAGACGTATTGAGCCATGGTGAACCTAGCGTCAGTGACTGATGAATTAAGCGGGCGAAACCCGTGCCAGGCCATGCGCCGCGCGGGCCGTTGATGTCTATCAATGCCTGCGTGCGGTAGATGCCTGATTGTCTGGGGCTGGAACGCCCTCGCGTAACCGGCAAAGCTACCTGAATGCGGGTGGGCAGTCCAGCCAGGCGGGGCTGGCACTTTGCCACAACACAAGGCATGCTAGCCGCCCTCCGGGCGTCCGGCTTATAGTGCACGTCGCGCGCCAGTCCAGCCAAACCGCAGGATCACAGTTTGTCCAACGTAACGCCGCCAACTCCCCTGCGCGCCGCTCATATAGCGCCGGGAGCGCCCCTGCACGGAACCCTGAAGGGCGCATTGGCGACGCTGGTCCTGTTGCTGCTCGCGTTATTGTTCTGGCAACTGCTGGACCAGTTGCAGCAAAACCAGAAAAACCAGCAGCAATACACCATCGACTACAGCGCCGACCTGGCCGAACAGATCAGCCTGAACATGGCCCTCAGTGCGCAGATCGCGCTGAACCTGCTGCCGATCGTCGAACCGCCGCGGGACGCCGAACAGCAACAAATCCTGATGCGCACCTTGCAACGCTCCTTGCCGGAGTTGCGCAGCGTCGCCCTGCTCGCCCCCAGCGGCGCGATGATCAGTGACAGCGCCAGCGACAGCCAGGACAGCGCCTGGCTCGAAGAACTGGTCAAGCGCAGCCACGCCCAGTCCTATTACCTGAGCAACAACAACGACGGCACCGTCATCTACCTGCTGCTGCACCAGCCCAGCGGCGGCACCAAGATGTACTGGGCCTTGCGCCTGGCCCCCAATTACCTGGCCAACCTGACCCGCCAGGATGGCCAGGGCCAGCGCCCGATGTGGGTCATCGAAAACCGCCTCAACCACCGGGTGGTCAGCCGTGACAGCGGGATGCCGGCCCAATGGGCCACCGCGTTGACCCCGGACGAGTTGAACAAAAGTGTACTGGTCACGCCCCTGAGCAAGAGCGACTGGCAACTGCGCGGCCTGTTCGACCGCGCCGCCGTGCTGGAGCAACTGCTGCCGGCCTTTATCGGCAAATGCCTGTTGGGCCTGGCCTTCTCGCTGATCCCGGTGATCGTGCTGCTGAACATGCGCCGCCGCCAGCGCCAGGTGCACGAGGGGCGCCGGCGCTACCAGGATATTTTCGAAGGCACCGGCGTGGCGCTGTGCGTGCTCGACCTGTCGGGCCTGCGTGCGTTCTTCGATAGAGCCCGACTGCAAACCCGCGAGCAGTTGCAACAGTTGCTGCAAGACAACCCGGAACAGCGCCAGCAACTGCTCAAGGAACTGCGCATCACCGAGGTCAACCAGGTGGCGGTGCGCTTGCTGAATGTTGCCTCTTGCGAGCAGGCCTGGGAACGCCTGATCGACGCCTGCCCGTCGAGCCCGACCGCCATCGGCAACCAGGTGATCGACGCGGTGCTGACCCAGCAGAAGCAGCTTGAACTGGAAATCCAGCTCAGCGATATCGAAGGCAACGACCAATACCTGTGGCTGGTGATGCGCCTGCCGGAACAACAGGACGACTTCAAGGCCGTGATCCTGAGCATCAGCGACATCACCAGCCGCAAGCTGATCGAGTTGTCACTGGTGGAGCGCGAGAGTTTCTGGTCGGACGTGGTGCGCACCGTGCCCGATCACCTGTATGTGCAGGACGTGATCAGCCAGCGGATGATTTTCAGCAACCACCACCTGGGCCACACCCTGGGCTACAACAAGCCCGAGCTGCAGCAGATGGGCGAGTACTTCTGGGAGATCCTGCTGCACCCCGAAGACGCCGAGCGCTACCACGACCTGCGCCTGCAACAGCGCCAGGCCGGCTACCTGAGCCAGTTGCAGTGCCAGTTGCGCTTTCGCCACCGCAACAACCAATGGCGGCGCTTCGACATCCGCGAACAGGCCCTGGCCCGTGACAAGACTGACCAGGTGACGCGCATCATCGGCGTCGCCAAGGACATCACCGACCAGATCGAAGCCAGTGAATCCCTGCGTGACAGCGAACAGCGCTACCGCATGCTGGCGGAAAGCATCAGCGACGTAATCTTCTCCACCGACAGCAAGCTGGCCCTCAACTACGTCAGCCCTTCGGTGAACGCGGTGCTGGGCTATGACGTCGACTGGATCTTCGAAAACGGCTGGCAATCGACCATCGCCAACCCGCAGCAACTGACCGGTATCTACTCCCTGGTGGAGCAAGTCAGCCGCGCCCTGGACCAACCCGAATCCCTCGCGGCCTTGCGCAACGACGTGCAGACCCAACTGTTCCTGTTCGACTGCCTGCGGGCCGACGGGCGCAAGATCCCCATCGAACTGCGCCTGGTGCTGGTGTGGGACGAACATGGCGCGTTCGAGGGCATCCTTGGCGTGGGTCGCGATATCAGCCAGCAGCGCCGTGCGGAAAAAGACCTGCGCATGGCGGCCACGGTATTCGAACACTCCACCTCGGCGATCCTGATCACCGACCCGGCCGGCTACATCGTGCAGGCCAACGAGGCGTTCAGCCGGGTCAGCGGTTATGCGGTGGCGGACGTGCTCGACCAGTTGCCGAACATGCTCACCGTCGACGAAC
Source organism: Pseudomonas sp. D8002 (assembly GCF_013385695.1). Classification (NCBI taxonomy): domain Bacteria; kingdom Pseudomonadati; phylum Pseudomonadota; class Gammaproteobacteria; order Pseudomonadales; family Pseudomonadaceae; genus Pseudomonas; species Pseudomonas sp. D8002. The sequence continues at coordinate 18,046 of NZ_JACAPM010000015.1, read as the reverse complement.
AGCAGGAAGCCCACCTGCGGTACGTGCTCAAGCAATTGCACCAGCACAGCACCTGGGAAGGCGAAGTGTGGCTCAAGCGCCGCAACGGCGAGCACTACCCGGCCTGGGTCGGAATTACTGCCGTGTTCGATGACGAAGGCGACCTGGCCAGCTACGTGTGCTTCTTCAGCGACATCAGCGAACGCAAGGCCAGCGAGCAGCGCATCCACCGCCTGGCCTACTACGACGCCCTGACCCACCTGCCCAACCGCACGCTGTTCCAGGACCGCCTGCACACCGCGCTGCAATCGGCGGAACGGCAGAAGTCGTGGGTGGTGTTGATGTTCCTCGACCTAGACCGCTTCAAGCCGATCAACGACTCCCTGGGCCACGCCGCCGGCGACCGCATGCTCAAGGAAATGGCCACCCGCCTGCTGGGCTGCGTCGCCGAAGACGACACCGTGGCGCGCATGGGTGGCGACGAGTTCACCTTGCTGCTGCAACCGCGGGTCAACCGTGAGATGGCGCTGAACCGGGCGATTCACGTGGCCGAGCAGATTCTGGCCAGCCTGGTGAAGCCGTTTGTGCTGGAGGGCCGCGAGTTCTTCGTCACCGCCAGTATCGGCATCGCCCTGAGCCCGCAGGACGGCAACGAACTCAGCCAGTTGATGAAAAACGCCGACACGGCGATGTACCACGCCAAGGAGCGGGGCAAGAACAACTTCCAGTTCTACCAGGCCGACATGAACGCCAGCGCCCTGGAACGCCTGGAGCTGGAAAGCGACCTGCGCCACGCCCTGGAACAGAACGAATTCGTGCTGTATTACCAGCCGCAGTTCAGCGGCGACGGCAAACGTTTGACCGGCGCCGAAGCCCTGCTGCGCTGGCGCCATCCACGTCGCGGGCTGGTGCCGCCGGGGGACTTCATCCCGGTGTTGGAGGAGTTGGGGCTGGTGGTGGACGTGGGTGACTGGGTGATCAGCGAAGCCTGCCGCCAACTCAAGACCTGGCACCAGAACAAGGTGCGGGTACCCAAGGTCTCGGTCAACATTTCGGCCCGGCAGTTCTCCGACGGGCAACTGGGCGAGCGCATCGCCACCATCCTCAAGGACACCGGCCTGCCGCCGGCGTGCCTGGAGCTGGAGCTGACCGAAAGTATCCTGATGCGCGAGGTCAACGAAGCGATGCAGATCCTCGCCAGCCTGAAAAACCTCGGCCTGAGCATCGCGGTAGATGACTTCGGCACCGGTTATTCATCGCTGAACTACCTCAAGCAGTTCCCCATCGACGTGCTGAAGATCGACCGCACCTTTGTCGACGGCCTGCCGTCGGGTGAGCAGGATGCGCAGATTGCCCGGGCGATTATCGCCATGGCCCACAGCCTGAACCTGGCGGTGATCGCCGAGGGTGTGGAAACCCATGAGCAGCTGGACTTCCTGCGGGAGCACGGTTGCGATGAGGTGCAGGGCTACCTGTTCGGGCGACCGATGCCGGCGAACCGGTTTGAGGCGCAGTTCAGCAATGATGCGCTGTTCATGTTCGACTGAAATCCTCAGGTGATGCTGATGGCCTCTTCGCGGGCAAGCCCGCTCCCACATTCGACCGTATTCCACCTGAAGGAACCCGATTGAATGTGGGAGCGGGCTTGCTCGCGAAGGGGCCCGAACAAACACCACCTATCCCCAGATGAGCCCCGCTTGTCCGCGACATGATGTCCTTTCATATGCCATCTAAAACCCATTGGGTTAGAATGCGCTTCTTTTCTGCCCCCGATCCTTGAGGACCGCCATGTTCAGCCGTGATTTGACTATTGCCAAGTACGACGCCGATCTCTTTGCCGCCATGGAGCAAGAAGCTCAGCGCCAGGAAGAGCACATTGAGCTGATCGCTTCGGAAAACTACACCAGCCCCGCCGTGATGGAGGCTCAAGGTTCGGTTCTGACCAACAAGTACGCCGAAGGCTACCCGGGCAAGCGCTACTACGGCGGTTGCGAGTTCGTCGACATCGTTGAGCAACTGGCCATCGACCGCGCCAAGGAACTGTTCGGCGCCGATTACGCCAACGTCCAGCCACACGCCGGCTCCCAAGCCAACAGCGCCGTGTACCTGGCCCTGCTGCAAGCGGGCGACACCATCCTGGGCATGAGCCTGGCCCACGGCGGTCACCTGACCCACGGCGCCAGCGTTTCCTCCTCCGGCAAGCTGTACAACGCCGTTCAGTACGGCATCGACGGCAACGGCCTGATCGACTACGACGAAGTCGAGCGCCTGGCCGTTGAGCACAAGCCAAAAATGATCGTGGCCGGTTTCTCTGCCTACTCGCAGATCCTGGATTTCCCACGCTTCCGCGAAATCGCTGACAAGGTCGGCGCCTACCTGTTCGTCGACATGGCCCACGTGGCCGGTCTGGTCGCCGCTGGCGTCTACCCGAACCCGGTTCCGTTCGCTGACGTCGTGACCACCACCACCCACAAGACCCTGCGCGGTCCACGTGGCGGCCTGATCCTGGCTCGCGCCAACGCCGAGATCGAGAAGAAGCTGAACTCCGCCGTATTCCCGGGCGGCCAGGGTGGCCCGCTGGAGCACGTGATCGCCGCCAAAGCGATCTGCTTCAAGGAAGCGCTGCAGCCTGAGTTCAAGACCTACCAGCAGCAAGTGGTGAAAAACGCCAAGGCCATGGCCGGCGTGTTCATCGAGCGTGGTTTTGACGTGGTGTCCGGCGGTACTGAGAACCACCTGTTCCTGCTGTCGCTGATCAAGCAGGACATCTCCGGTAAAGACGCTGACGCCGCTCTGGGCAAAGCCTTCATCACCGTGAACAAGAACTCGGTACCGAACGACCCACGTTCGCCGTTCGTCACCTCCGGCCTGCGCTTCGGCACCCCGGCGGTGACCACTCGTGGCTTCAAGGAAGCAGAGTGCAAGGAACTGGCTGGCTGGATCTGCGACATCCTGGCTGACCTGAACAACGAAGCAGTGATTGACGCTGTGCGTGAGAAGGTCAAGGCCATCTGCAAGAAGCTGCCGGTATACGGCGCTTGATTGCAGTTGCTTGAATGAAAAGCCCGGCTCTTGAGCCGGGCTTTTTTATGCCTGAAAACGCTGCTTTCTCAATTTGAAATGACATCAAATGTGGGAGCGGGCTTGCTCGCGAAAGCGCTGTGTCAGTTGATGCATGGGCTGACTGATACACCGCTTTCGCGAGCAAGCCCGCTCCCACATTTTGACTGCGTTTCAAGTCAGGATTGGTAAACCCGCGCAAAGCCTTCGCGAATCTTCTCTTCCGGCAACTCGTCAGCAATAAACACAATCACACTTTCCCGCGCTTCGCCTTCGGCCCATTCGGTGTCCCAATCGAACCCGTAGAGCTTCAGCACGCCCTGGAACACCATGCGCCGGTCTTCCCCGGCAATGTTCAGCACGCCTTTGTAGCGCAGCAATTGCTTGCCGTGGTCTTCCAGCAGCTCGTTCATGAACTCGCTGAGTTTGTCGATATCCAGCGGCTGGTCAGTGCGCAGCACCAGGCTGGAAATACGGTCGATGGACGGCGCCTGGCTCACCGGGCGCAGGCTCATGCCGGCGTTGAGGTTGAAGCCGCGCACATCCAGCAGTTCGGCGAGGTCGATCTTGCCGTGTTCCACCACACGAATCGGCGCCCGGCGGTTGATACGAGTCAGGCGCTCGCTGAGGGCGTCGAAGGTGGCATCGTCCACCAGGTCGCGCTTGCTCACCAGCAGGCGGTCGGCAAACCCGATCTGCGCCTGGGCGATGGTCTGGGTCAGGTGGTGCTCCGCGTGGGCCGCGTCCACCAGGGTGATGATACCGTCGAGGATGTAGCGCTCGCGCAGTTCTTCATCGATGAAAAAGGTCTGGGCCACGGGGGCCGGGTCGGCCAGGCCGGTGCACTCGATCACCAGGCGGTCGAAGGCGATCTCGCTGCTGTCCAGGCGCTCCAGCAACAGGTACAGGGCCTTGGTCAGGTCAGTGTGGATGGTGCAGCACACGCAGCCATTGGACAGGGTCATGACTTGCACCGGCTCGCTGCCCAACAGTTGGGTGTCGATACCGGCGTCGCTGAATTCATTTTCGATCACGGCGATTTTCAAGCCGTGCTCGGCCTTGAGCAGGTGACGCAACAAGGTGGTCTTGCCAGCGCCGAGGAAGCCGCTGAGGACGGTGACGGGGATGGGAGAGGACAAAGAATTCTCCTTGAAGAAACACAAAACAAATGTGGGAGCGGGCTTGCTCGCGAAGGCGGCGTGTCAGTCAGCACATGCATCACTGAAAGACCGCCTTCGCGAGCAAGCCCGCTCCCACAAGGGATTACCGCAGCCCGAACTACCGGGCTAGCAGCACTTGGGCCCACCCTTGCCGCCGTAACGGGCTTCCTGGCGTTCCCGGAAGAACGCCTTGTAGTCCATCATCGGTTTGTCCGGGTGTTTGGTTTGCATATGCTCGACGTAGGTGTCGTAGTCGGGCATGCCGACCATCAGGCGCGCGGCCTGACCGAGGTATTTACCGAGGCGACTGATGTCATTGAACATGATTGCAATCCTCTATCAAGCGTCCGGGATGGCCTGGTATGGCGCTTCTTTATCCGTACGTTCCTTTTTGCCCCAGGCAGCAATGCCGACCTTGAGCGCATAGAACAGGATGCTGAAGACCACGAACAGGAACAGCGCCGTCAGCGTTGCGTTGGTGTAGGCGTTCCAGATCACGTGTTGCATCTGGTCGATGCTCTTGGCCGGTGCGAGGATCTGGCCGCCGGCCAGGGCATCGCTGTATTTCTTGGCCAGCGACAGGAAGCCGATCGCCGGGTTGGCGTCGAACAGCTTGATGAAGCCTGCGGTCACGGTGCAGATCAGCAGCCATACGGCTGGCAGCATGGTCACCCAGATGTAGCGCTGGCGTTTCATTTTGATCAGCACAACCGTGGCGAGCATCAGCGCGATACCGGCCAGCATCTGGTTGGAGATACCGAACAGCGGCCACAAGGTGTTGATGCCGCCCAGTGGGTCGATCACGCCCTGGTACAGCAGGTAACCCCACATCGCCACGCAACCTGCGGTGGCGATCAGGTTGGCCGTCCAGGACTCGGTACGCTTGAGCGCCGGCACGAAGGAGCCGAGCAAATCCTGCAGCATGAAGCGACCGGCACGGGTACCGGCGTCGACCGCAGTCAGGATGAACAGCGCTTCGAACAGGATCGCAAAGTGGTACCAGAACGCCATGGTGTTTTCACCCGGCAGGACGCTGTGCAGGATCTGCGCGATACCGACCGCCAGGGTCGGCGCACCACCGGCACGGGCCAGGATGGTGGACTCACCAATGTCATGGGCCACCGCCTGCAACGCTTCCGGGGTAATTGCAAAACCCCAGCTGCTGACGGTTTGCGCCACAGCCACCACGTCACCGCCGACAATCGCGGCCGGGCTGTTCATGGCGAAGTACACCCCTGGCTCGATCACCGAAGCGGCAACCATCGCCATGATGGCCACGAACGACTCCATCAACATGCCGCCGTAGCCGATGTAACGGGCGTGCCCTTCACTGGCCAGCAACTTGGGCGTGGTGCCCGAGGAGATCAGTGCGTGGAAACCCGAGACCGCGCCACAGGCGATGGTGATGAACAGGAACGGGAACAGGCCGCCCTTCCACACCGGGCCGGTGCCATCGATGAACTGGGTCAGCGCCGGCATTTTCAGGTCGGGCATGGTCACCAGGATGCCAATCGCCAGGGCGATGATGGTGCCGATTTTCAGGAACGTAGACAGGTAGTCCCGTGGCGCGAGGATCAGCCACACCGGCAACACGGCAGCCACGAAGCCATAACCCACCAGCATCCAGGTGATCTGGATGCCGGTGAAGCTGAAGGCCTTGGCCCACACCGGGTCAGCGGCAATCTGCCCGCCCAGCCAGATCGAACCCAGCAGCAACAGCACGCCGACAATCGAGATTTCACCGATGCGGCCCGGGCGGATGTAGCGCATGTAAATGCCCATGAACATCGCGATCGGAATGGTTGCCATCACCGTGAAGATGCCCCACGGGCTTTCGGCCAGGGCCTTGACCACGATCAGCGCCAGCACCGCGAGGATGATGATCATGATCAGGAAGCAGCCGAACAGCGCGATGGTCCCGGGCACACGGCCCATTTCTTCGCGGACCATGTCCCCCAGGGAACGGCCGTTGCGACGAGTGGACAGGAACAGGACCATGAAGTCCTGCACCGCCCCGGCCAGCACCACGCCGGCGATCAGCCACAACGTGCCGGGCAGGTAGCCCATCTGCGCCGCCAGTACCGGGCCGACCAAAGGCCCTGCGCCGGCGATTGCCGCGAAGTGGTGACCAAAAAGGATGTGTTTGTTGGTCGGCACATAGTCCAGACCGTCGTTGTTCAGCACAGCGGGGGTAGCCCGCAGTGGATCGAGCTGCATCACATGGTTAGCGATGAACAGACTGTAGTAACGGTAAGCAACCAGATAAATGGCCACTGCTGCGACCACGATCCACAAGGCGTTGATCGCCTCGCCGCGGCGCAAGGCTACTACGCCCAGGGCGCACGCTCCTACGATTGCCAGCAGCAGCCAGGGTAGATGGCGTAGCAGGCTATTATTATTTTTCATTTTTATATTCCAGCCAGGGTGGACAGAAAGACAGCCATCCCGAGTTTAGCGCTACTGGCCTTAAAGGCCACCCCCCTACGTTGGTCTAGAGCCTTGCCGGGGCAAAAAAAGCAGAAAAAACCGCCCCATGATGGCGCACGGCTACAATTCCTTTATCCACAGAGGGTTTCACCATGAGCGAACAGCCTTCAGACCGACGCCGTTTCCGACGCATTGCCTTCGACGCCAGGACCGAGCTCACGCAAGACGGCCGTGTCTGGCCGGTGCAATTGGTAGATTTGTCGCTCAAGGGCTTGCTGGTGCAACGGCCGCAAGAATGGCACGGCCATCGCTACGAATCGTTCGATGTGGACATTCATCTCGACGCCGAGACCGACGTGAAGATGCAGGTGCGGCTGACCCACGACGATCATGGGCAGCTCGGCTTTGTGTGCGAACACATCGACCTCGACTCCATAAGCCACCTGCGGCGGATAATCGAGCTGAACCTGGGCGATCAGGAAGAACTGGAGCGGGAATTCGCCGCCTTGCTGGAGATCTGAGCATGTGGGAGCTGGCTTGCCTGTGATGGCGGTGTGTCAGTTTGCATATCAATCAGCTGATACACCGCCATCGCGGGCAAGCCCGGCTCCCACAAGGGGGATGTGTGGCTGGCGACTATTCGAACAGGGCATCCAGCGCCTGCTCCAGGCGCGTTACCCCGATCACTTGCAGCCCCGGTGGCATTTCTTTCGGCGCATTGCCCTTGGGCACGATGGCGCGCTTGAAGCCATGCTTGGCCGCTTCCTTCAGGCGCTCCTGGCCGCTGGGCACCGGGCGCACTTCACCCGACAGGCCCACTTCGCCAAACACCAGCAAGTCATGGGGCAACGGCCGGTTGCGCAGGCTGGACATCACCGCCGCCATCAACGCCAGGTCAGACGCGGTTTCCAGCACCTTGACCCCGCCCACCACGTTGAGGAACACGTCCTGGTCATGGGTGGGAATGCCGCCGTGGCGGTGCAATACCGCCAGCAACATCGCCAGCCGGTTCTGGTCCAGGCCCAGGGTGACACGACGCGGGTTGGCCAAGTGGCTGTCGTCCACCAGCGCCTGGACTTCCACCAGCATCGGCCGGGTGCCTTCCCACGTTGCCATCACCACGCTGCCCGGGACTTCTTCCTGGGCACGGGTAAGAAAAATCGCTGACGGGTTGGAGACCTCTTTCAAGCCCCGGTCAGTCATGGCGAACACACCCAGCTCGTTGACTGCGCCAAAACGGTTCTTCACCGCCCGCAACAAACGCAACCGCCCATCGGACTCGCCTTCGAAATACAGCACGGTGTCGACCATGTGTTCCAGCACCCGTGGGCCGGCCAATGCGCCTTCTTTCGTCACGTGGCCCACCAGGAAAATCGCCGTGCCGCTCTGTTTCGCATAGCGCACCAGCAGCGCGGCACTTTCCCGCACCTGGGACACGCCACCCGGTGCCGATTGCAGTTGCTCGGTGAAAATCGTCTGGATCGAATCGATCACCATCACCTTGGGCTTTTCCAGGCGCGCGGTGGCGATGATGCTTTCGATGCAGGTTTCGGTCATCACCCGCAGTTGGTCCTGAGGCAAGCCCAGGCGGCGCGCACGCATGGCCACCTGCTGCTGGGATTCTTCGCCGGTGACATACAGCGCCGGCATGCGGCTGGCGATGCTGCACAGGGTTTGCAGCAGGATCGTGGACTTACCGATGCCCGGGTCACCGCCGATCAGTACCACCGAACCATCCACCAGGCCGCCGCCCAGCACCCGGTCCAGTTCACCGGAAGCGGTGGAGAAACGCGGGATTTCTTCGACGCTGACTTCGGCCAGGGTCTTGATCTGGGTTTGTTGCCCGGTCCAGCCGGAACGGCCGCTGGGGGCCACGGCGCCGCCGCTTTCGATCATGGTTTCGGTCAGGGTGTTCCACGCACCGCATTCCGTGCACTGGCCGGCCCACTTGGGAAAGGTCGCGCCGCACTCCGTGCAGCCATACATGCGCTTGGCCTTTGCCATTTGAGAACCTCCAACCGAAAAACCGCGATGATAGCTCAGCGCGGCGCCGGGGTACGGATTTCACCGCTGGCCAAACGTGAAGCGCTGTTACCGATCGGGTCTTCGGCATTCAGATCGGCGCCCTTGGCTTTCAGTTCATCCAGCAGTTCCACGCGTTTGAACAGCCCGGCATACATGGCCGCCGTTTGTCCGGCGCCGTTGCGCTGGTCGGGGTTGCAGTCGGTGGCGAGCAGGCGCTGGGCGATTTTCAGCTCACCCTTGAAGATCGCGCCCATCAACGCGGTGTTGCCGCGTTTGTCCTGCACGCAGGCATCGGCGCCGGCGGCGAGCAATCGGTCCACGTAGGCACTTTCACCGTGATAGGCGGCGAGAATCAGCGCCGTGTAGCCTTTTTCATCCTGGGTGTTCAGCGAATAGCCGGATTCGATGAAGGTGTTGAGCATTTCCACGTCGCCACGGCGGGCGGCGTCGAAGTAGTAATCCTGCAGTTGTGCCTTAAGCGCGGCCGGGTCAGCTTGTTCGGCCAATACGCTGAACGACAAACACGCAAGGAAAGCGCCTATAAAGATTCGCATGGTAAATTCTCAGTGATGTGCCACCTGTAGGAGCCGGCTTGCCGGCGATGGCGTACTTGTGGGCGCTATCGCCGGCAAGCCGGCTCCTACAGGGAGCGTGGGCGGTTAGTCGGTCAGCTTTTCGGCCAGTGCCTTGACGCGGGCCAGGTCGCCCTTGGCCACTTTGGTCACGCCGGTGCCGTACTCCGGATCCGCCTTGTAGAGGAACGACAGGATGATGTGCTTGCTCTCGTCATCGGTGGTGGCCAGGGAGCCGCCGAAGTTGTCGATCAAGTCCTGACGCTCTTTCTTGTTGAACGAACGGTACAGGTCGCCGGCCTGCTTGAAGTTCTGCTCACGCTGGATCTTCGCCTGCTGGGTACTGCCCGACAGGGCCGACTGGCTGTACCGCGCGGTTTGCGGCTCTTCCCGTGGCAGCAGGCGGCTTGGCTGGTAGTTCACGCCAGTGGTGGTCTTGCCGAAATTCATCGCGCCGTCCTGGTTACCGTTGTTGACGGTCACCCGGGGTGCGTTGATCGGCAGTTGCAGGGCGTTTGGCCCCAGGCGGTACATTTGCGTATCGGCATAGGAGAACACCCGGCCTTGCAGCAGGCGGTCTTCCGACGGCTCGATGCCCGGCACCAGGTTGGCCGGCGCCATGGCGACTTGCTCGGTTTCCTGGAAGACGTTGGCCGGGTTGCGGTTCAGCACCATCTGCCCGACTTTGCGCTCTGGCACGTCCGGCCAGATCTTGGTGGCATCCAACGGGTCGAAATCAAACTTGGCCAGGTCTTCCGGTTTCAGCACTTGCACATACAGGTCCCACTTGGGGAAGTCTCCCTTATTGATGTGCGTGACCAAATCATTGGTCATATGGCTGTAGTCACGGCCCTGTACTTCAGTCACTTGTTTAGGATCGAGGTTCTTGATGCCTTGCAGGCTCTTCCAGTGGAACTTGACGTAGTGCACTTCGCCCTTGGCGTTAATCAACTTGTAGGCATGTACACCGTTACCGTCCATTTCCCGGTAACTGGCTGGAGTACCGGAGTCCGAGTACAACTCGGTCAACGTACGAGTGGACTCCGGAACATGGGAAAAGAAGTCAAAGCGACGGGAATCATCGTCCAGGTTAGTGCGCGGATCTGGTTTAAAGGCGTGAACCATGTCCGGAAACTTGATCGCATCGCGAATAAAAAACGTCGGGAAGTTATTACCGACCAGGTCCCAATTACCTTCGGCGGTGTAGAACTTGGTGGCGAAGCCGCGCGGGTCACGCAGGGTTTCCGGCGAATGGTTGCCGTGAACGACCGCAGAGAAGCGCACAAATACCGGCGTGGCTTCGCCGGCGGCAAACACCTTGGCCTTGGTCAGGTCGCTGAGGTTATCGGTGACGGTGAAAGTACCGTGAGCGCCGGTGCCACGGGCGTGCACAACGCGCTCCGGAATACGCTCGCGATCAAAGCGCTGTAACTTCTGGATCAGTTGCACGTCTTGCAACAGCACCGGGCCATTCGCACCGGCGGTTTGAGAGTTCTGATTGTCACCGACCGCCGCGCCATTATCGCGCGTGAGGTTGGCGGCGTGTACGGACAGCGAAAGAAGACTGGCGCTCACTGCAAACAGCACCTGTCGCGCAGAAATAGGCCCGCGGCTAATAGGGTTTTTCATCGAGGTATCCTCTGGTTTTTTTAGTGCACATTGAGTTGTGCTTGCCAGAGGCTAGTGACCCGCGAGTCAGAAGATAAATAGAAAAGCCGTACCACCCAGATAAAGAAAATAGTGTGGTAACCCACTGAAATAGCGGGTATTCCGCGCGCGATTGGTGGCACTTTGCAAACTATTTGCGATTTAATGTGTCGATAAAAACGGACACTGTTAGCAGTTGTGTCGAGCAAGCCTCGCCACACTGTCTTACACTGGCTTCTACCTCCTCATCTGTAACAAGGAATAACCTATGGGCGTGTTAAGTGAGTTCAAGGCCTTCGCGGTCAAAGGTAATGTGGTCGACATGGCGGTCGGTATTATCATCGGCGCCGCCTTCGGCAAAATTGTTTCATCCTTTGTAGGCGACGTGGTGATGCCACCTATCGGCCTGTTGATCGGGGGTGTCGACTTCGGCGACCTGGCCGTAACGCTTAAAGCCGCCCAGGGCGATGCGCCGGCGGTCGTACTGGCGTACGGCAAGTTCATCCAGAGCGTGATCGACTTTGTGATCGTTGCGTTTGCGATCTTCATGGGCGTGAAGGCCATCAACCGCCTGAAGCGTGAAGAGGCCGTGGCACCTAGCCTGCCGCCGGTCCCGACCAAGGAAGAAGTGCTGCTGGGGGAGATCCGCGATCTGCTCAAGGCACAGAACAGCAAGCCCGAGTAAGCTCGGCAAAAAGTAAAGGCGCCTGCAGGGCGCCTTTGTTTTACCAGTAGTTTTCTACCGCGACCTGCCCCGGACGGCGGGTCAGGCTCAGTTGCATGTCGCGCTGTTTCAGCAACTGACGCGTGTCGTCGATCATCTGCGGGTTACCGCAAATCATCACCCTGGAATGCTCGGGGGTCAGCTCCACACCGGCGGCGCGTTCCAATTCACCGTTCTCGATCAAGGTGGTAATCCGACCGTTCAGCGCGCCCGGATGTTGCTCGCGGGTGACAATGGGAATGTAGGTGAGCTTGTGGGCGTATTCTGCCAGGTACTCACGTTCGCCCAGTTCATGGATCAACGACTGGTAAGCCAACTCCCTTGCTTCGCGGGCACTATAGACGAGGATAATCCGCTCGAATTTCTCCCACACTTCGAAGTCCTGCAGGATCGAGAGAAACGGCGCAATACCGGTCCCGGTGCCCAACAGCCACAGATCACGACCATCCACAAACCGGTCCAGGGTCAGAAAGCCCGTGGCCTGACGTTCCACCAGCAGGGTATCGCCCTCGCGCAGGCGGCTCAGCTCACTGGTGAACTCGCCACCCGGCACGACGATAGAGAAGAAATCCAGGTGCTCGTCAAAGGGCGAGGACACCACCGAATAAGCACGCCACACAATGCTGCCATCGGCCTTGGTTACCCCCAGGCGCACGAATTGCCCGGCGCGAAAGCGAAAACCAGGGTCTCGGGTAGTGCGCAGGGTAAACAGGCTGGGAGTCAGCGATTTCACGTCGAGCAGGGTCTGGCGGGTGTATTTTTCAGCACTGGCCGTCATGGGAAACTCCATTTGCAGAGGCCCCTAGTGTCCCCCAAAGCGCCGCCTGGAAACACCGATGGTTTGTGCTGGCATTGCCGCTGCCCATTGTGGCAACCGCTGGGCGGTACTAAATATTTGGCTATTAGTCGCCTTCCAACAAGCCATTAGATGAGGGAGTGTAACTAAATACTAACAAGGCGCATTTAGAGCAAGTTCTTAAAACTAATGGAAAAAAATCTTATCGAACGCCTGAAACCTGTACACCGTAGCCAGGTTGTACAAATGTTATTGGCCTAACGCCCGCTTGAACATAACCAAATTTTCATTTCGAGCTGTAGCCGTTGTCCTACACTATTTTTCACGCTGTAAACGGGGGCCTTGGAAGTACCCCATGTAAGAACCGTTCACATGGAGAGTTACCGATGGTCAACTGGCACAACACTCGCCTGCCCAAACTCGAAGGGGAAAGCGAAATAACCAGTATGTACGAAGCTGCCCTCAACCTTACCTACGAGCTTGGCTTCCAATACTGCGCATTCACCCTTAGTTCCCATCTACCCAACAACCAAACGAAAACTATCAACCTCAACAACTATTCCAATGAATGGAATACGCTGTACAGACAAGAGCACTACTTTGATCTCGACCCTGTGGTTGCGCATTGCAAACGCTCGGTTCTACCGATCGTATGGGACGAGAAAACCTTTTCTTCGGTACCGGACTTATGGGCCCATGCCCAGTCCAACGGACTGAATTTCGGATGGACCCAATCGGTTCATGACTTCCAGGGTGTTTTCAGCATGTTGAGCCTGGGGCGTGCCACCGGCCCAGTGGGCCCTGAAGAACTCTATGAAAAAGCCGGGCAAGTGCTCTGGATTTGCCACGCCATGCACGCGGTGGTGGCCAAAAAATACGCAGACAATCCCAGCCCGCAAGCGCCCAGCAAATTGACCCCGCGGGAAACCGAAATCCTGCAATGGTCGGCCTTGGGCAAGACCGCCTCGGACATCGCCACCATCCTGTGCCTGTCCGAACGCACGGTCGGCTTCCATATCAGCAGTGCGATGAAGAAACTGGGGGTCAGTAACAAGATTGCCGCAGTGATCACGGCAGTCAAATGCGGGTTGTTTTAAACACCGCATGTAATCCAGGGGAAAAAAACGTAACATTTGCGGCCAGTTCCGGATGATGACGCGAGCCCCTGATGCGCCTCGCGTCGCCGCTCACCCCGATGGTTCGCTTACCCAGAGTCTCCCCCGCCATGCCCCTGCTCGACAGCCCCTTCGCCCAACTCGACCTGATCCGTCAGCCAGAACAGCACAACGACCCGCTGCAAGCGTTTGATGCAGCCGATGAGTATTTGCTCAGCTACCTGGCGGAACAACAGCTGACGACGGCGACCCGCGTACTCGTGCTCAACGACAGTTTCGGCGCGCTGGCGGCCAGCCTCGAAGGGCATGTGCAGGTCACCTCCAGTGGTGACTCGTTCCTCGGCGCCCTGGGCCTGGAGAAAAACCTGGCGCGCAACGGCAAGGCTTTCGACGCGGTAACGTTCCTGCCCGCCAGCCAGACACCTGCCGGGCCGTTCGACCGCGTACTGATCCGCGTGCCGAAAACCCTGGCCCTGCTCGAAGAACAATTGATTCGCCTGCAAGGTCAACTGGCACCCGGCGCCGAAGTGATTGCCGGGGCGATGGTCAAGCACCTGCCACGGGCTGCCGGCGAACTGCTGGAGCGCTACATCGGCCCGATGCACGCCTCACTGGCGGTAAAAAAGGCCCGACTGCTGATCGCCACCCTGGCCGATCGGCCACACGCCGTATCGCCCTACCCTACGCGCTACAGCCTGGAAACCCCGGCCATCGAACTGCTCAACCACGCCAACGTGTTCTGCCGCGAAGGCCTGGACATCGGCACCCGGGCCTTCCTGCCGCACCTGCCACAAAACCTGGGCGGCGCTCGCGTAGCCGACCTGGGTTGCGGTAATGGCGTCCTGGCGATTGCCAGCGCGCTGCAAAACCCCGAGGCGCAGTACACGCTGGTCGACGAGTCTTATATGGCGGTGCAATCGGCGGCCGAGAACTGGCGCGCGGCGCTGGGCGAACGTGACGTGCTGATTCGCCCCGGCGACGGCCTGGCCGATCAGGAAGCGCAGTCACTGGATGTGGTGCTGTGCAACCCGCCGTTCCACCAGCAGCAAGTGGTGGGAGACTTCCTCGCCTGGCGCATGTTCCAGCAGGCGCGGGAAGCGTTGGTGGTGGGCGGCGCCCTGTACATCGTCGGTAACCGTCACTTGGGTTATCACACCAAGTTGGCGCGGTTGTTCCGTGGCGTCGAGCAAGTGGCGACCACGCCGAAGTTCGTGGTCCTCAAGGCGCGCAAATAAAAAAGCCCTCCATGAAGGAGGGCAATAGTTACAACGGGATGTCAGTGGGTGGTCAGGCCCGCGGCATTCATGAACATGCGCATCAGGCTGGCCACCACGAACAGGGCCAGGACGCTGCCGGTCCAGATCATCGCCAGCCAGCCCAGGCGCTGCCAGAGCGGCTTTTTCTCGGCCTGTTCGATGTCGTGCAACGAAGGTTTGCCGGACATGAGTCAATCCTCCTAGTGATAACCGTCTTCGTGGGTGACCTTGCCGCGGAACACGTAGTAGCTCCAGAAGGTGTAGCCCAGGATGAACGGAATGATGAACAAGGTGCCCACCAGCATGAAGCCCTGGCTTTGCGGCGGTGCGGCGGCGTCCCAGATCGAAACTGACGGCGGGATGATGTTCGGCCACAGGCTGATCCCCAAGCCACTGTAGCCAAGGAAGATCAGCACCAGTGTCAGCAGGAACGGCGTGTAGTGCGCATTGCGGGCCACGGCGCGAATCAGGCCGTACATGGTCACCAGCACCAGGATCGGCACCGGCAGGAACCAGAACAGGTTCGGCAGGGTGAACCAGCGCGAGGCGATTTCCGGGTGGGCCAGCGGCGTCCAGAGGCTGACGATACCGATCACCGCCAGCACCACGAAGGCCAGGGGCCGAGCCAGGTTGTGCATCTTCTCCTGCAAGCTGCCTTCGGTCTTCATGATCAGCCAGGTGCAGCCCAGCAGCGCATACGCCACGATCAAGGCCACGCCGCAGAACATCGTGAACGGCGTCAGCCAGTCCAGGGAGCCACCGGCAAACTGCCGGTCGACCACCGGGATGCCATCAATGAACGCCCCCAGCGCCACGCCCTGGAAGAACGTCGCTGCCAGCGAGCCGCCGATGAAGGCCTTGTCCCACAAGTGACGCTTGTCGTCCTTGGCCTTGAAGCGGAATTCAAACGCCACGCCACGAAAGATCAGCCCGATCAGCATCAGCATCAGTGGCAGGTACAGCGCCGAGAGCACCACCGAATAGGCCAGCGGGAACGCGCCAAACAACGCCGCGCCGCCGAGTACCAGCCAGGTTTCGTTGCCGTCCCACACGGGGGCGACGGTGTTCATCATCACGTCACGGTCGGTCTTGCCCGGGATGAACGGGAAGAGAATGCCGATCCCCAGGTCGAAGCCATCCATGACCACGTACATCATGATGCCGAAGATGATGATCACGGCCCAGATCAGCGGAAGATCAATACCCATGGCTCAGTTCCCCTTGTTCAAGGTGTCGCCGTGATCGGCATCGGCACTGTCATCAGCCGCCGACAACGGACGGGCCGGTGTGCGTTTCTGCCCAGGACCACCGTGAGTAGGCTCGGTGCTTTCGTGGGTCACAGGCCCTTTGCGCACCAGGCGCATCATGTAGCCCAGGCCCGCGCCGAACAACGCGAAGTACACCACCACAAACAACACCAACGTAATGCTCATCTGCGCAAAGCTGTGATTGGACGAAGCGTCCGCCGTGCGCATCAGCCCGTAGACCACCCACGGCTGCCGGCCGATTTCGGTGGTGAACCAGCCGGCGAGAATCGCGATCAGGCCGGACGGGCCCATCCACAGCGCCAGGTACAGGAACGGCTTGGATGTGTACATTTTGTCGCCACGGCGCAGCCAGAGGCTGAACAGGCCGGTGAAGATCATCAGGAAGCCCAGGCCCACCATGACCCGGAACGACCAGAACACGATGGTCGAGTTGGGACGGTCCTCAGGCGGAAACTCCTTGAGGGCCGGCACCTGCTTGTCCAGGGAGTGGGTCAGGATCAGGCTGCCCAGGTACGGAATTTCTACTGCGAACTTGGTTTTTTCAGCCTTCATGTCCGGCCAGCCGAACAGGATCAGCGGCGTGGGCTCGTTGCCGATATTTTCCCAGTGGCCTTCAATCGCGGCGATCTTCGCCGGCTGATGCTTGAGGGTATTCAGGCCGTGGAAGTCACCGATGACCGCCTGGATCGGTGCAACGATCAGCGCCATCCACATTGCCATCGACAGCATGGTGCGGATCGCCGGGTTGTCCTTGCCGCGCAGCAAGTGCCAGGCCGCCGAGGAGCCGACGAAGAACGCGGTAGCGACGAACGCGGCCGTGGCCATGTGCATCAGGCGGTAGGGGAACGACGGGTTGAAGATCACGGCCAGCCAGTCGGTTGGAATCACCCGGCCATCAATGATTTCAAAGCCCTGTGGCGTCTGCATCCAGCTGTTGGAGGCAAGAATCCAGAAAGTCGAGATCAGCGTGCCGACGGCCACCATCACCGTGGCAAAGAAGTGCAGCTTGCGTCCGACCTTGTTCCAGCCGAACAGCATGACCCCAAGGAAGCCGGCTTCGAGGAAGAACGCCGTGAGCACCTCATAAGTCAGCAACGGCCCGGTGACGGCACCGGCGAAGTCCGAGAAGCGGCTCCAGTTGGTGCCGAACTGATAGGCCATGACCAGGCCGGAGACCACGCCCATGCCGAAGTTGACGGCAAAGATCTTCGACCAGAAATGGTAGAGGTCACGGTAGGTGTCGTTGTGGGTCTTGAGCCACAGGCCTTCCAGCACCGCAAGGTAACTGGCCAGGCCGATGGTGATGGCCGGGAACAGGATATGGAATGAGATGGTGAACGCGAATTGAATTCGGGCGAGATCTAGCGCCTCCAAACCGAACATAAGTCTTCCTCTGTCAGGTAATACCGAATGCTGGCTGGAGGCCTGCACCCACTGCCCCCACGGATATGGAGTGTGGCGAATTCAAATTCGTTTCTTTTTATAACCAACCACGCAGGGATTCTGGCCTTGCGACCGCCAGAGCAATCCCGGCGAAGGTTTTGATCTGGATCAAGCATTGCTGAAAGAGTAGTCCCATTTTCGCGAGAGCAAGGCGTGGTCTTTTGCCGCGTGACAGGTTGCCTCAGTGGTCACTGGGTGTTGTCTTTGGTGAGATTGGGCGTGTTTTGGGTGTATATCCGTTATTTGGGTGATGGCTGGTATTGGTTCCGCTCTTACAG
>NZ_JACAPM010000015.1:0-149 GCF_013385695.1 Pseudomonas sp. D8002 | reverse complement strand
CCGGCTTGAGTGTTGAAGAGCAAAATCAAAAGCTAAAGCGGGCACGGTCCAAATGTGGGAGCGGGCTTGCTCGCGAAGGTCGTTAACGATGACGCGGGCATTCTGGATGAACGCGGCGCTCTCAGGTTTTTCGCGAGCAAGCCCGCTCC
>NZ_JACAPM010000014.1:93565-93786 GCF_013385695.1 Pseudomonas sp. D8002 | reverse complement strand
CTTGAGTGTTAAAATCAAAATCTAAAGCGGGCACGGTCCAAATGTGGGAGCGGGCTTGCTCGCGAAGGTCGTTAACGATGACGTGGGCATCCTGATTCAACGCGGCGCTCTCAGGTTTTTCGCGAGCAAGCCCGCTCCCACAGAAAAGCAGAGCCACCGCGCCCGTAGCAGCTGTCGAGCGCCAGCGAGGCTGCGTGCCTTTGATCTTGATCTGCTTTTGA